>NZ_NKUH01000042.1:0-35446 GCF_009192895.1 Xanthomonas sp. LMG 12460
CGGCGTCAGCCGCGACGCGCGATGCCGGCACATCCTGTGGCAATCGCGGAGAGCCGATGGACGCAAGCAGGTGCACCGCCTTCGCCTTCAGGCGACGCCACACCCCAGGACCGATCGCCGACACACCACCGCCGGCGCCCACCGCGCTGCCGCACATTGCCTGTTTCATCTCGCTCCTTTGCGATCGGCGCGCACCGTGGCGGCGCGCGTCGATCTCCCTCCCCGGCCCGCAAGTATGCGGGCAGCGGGGCGTTGCCGATGTCGCAGCGCGGCACCGGCGAACGCAGTCTTCAGAACTTGTAACGCACCCCGATCGCGTACTGGCGGCCGGTCTCGCTGTAGGTCAGCGGCAGCTGCGCGCCGGTGGCGCTGGTCTGCACCCACTCGTAGTACGGCACATTGGTCAGGTTCGACCCTTCCAGGCTGATGTCGATCTTCTCGTCGATCTTGTAGGTCAGCTTGGCGTCCACGACATTGGTGCCGCGCATGCCGTGCATGTCGAAGCCGGTTTCCGTGGCCGGCACCTGGGTCAGGTAGCCGTCGCGGTGGGTCAGCGACACGCGGCCGCTGAAGCGCTCGCCTTCGTAGAACAGCGTGGCGTTGTACGAGTTCTTGGACAGGCCGGTGAGGTCGGTGTTGAACGACAGCGCGCCGGTGCCGGTGACGTACTGGATCTTCGACTGCACGTAGGTGTAGTTCAGCTGGGTGCCGAAGTTGGCCCACTTGCCCGGCAGGAAGCTGAAGGGCTGGATGTAGTTGAACTCCGCGCCCTTCAGCTTGCCGCCCGGGGTGTTGAGCGGCACGCTGAAGACGAAGTCGTCGGTGGCCGCCGCGCCGGTGCCGTCGAGCAGGCTGACCGGCAGGCCGCTGCTCGAGTACGGGGCGATGGTGCGCGCGGTCTGCACGAAGCTGTCGATGTCCTTGTAGAACAGCGCCAGACCGAGCATCGCGCCTTCCTGCAGGTACCACTCGAAGCCGAGGTCGGCGGTCTTGGCGCGGATCGGATCCAGGTTCGGATTGCCGCCGCTGACCGTGCGTGCGCCGCCGGCGACGGCGACCGTCACGCCCGGGGTCAGGCTGCCCAGGCCCGGCCGCGTCATCACCTTGGCGGCGCCGAAGCGGATCAGGAAGTCCGGGGTGATCTCGGCGACCAGGTTCAGCGACGGCAGGGTGTCGTGGTAATCGCGCTCGACCGTGGTGTTGATCAGGTTGGAGCCGACCAGGGCGTAGCCGGTGGAGGACTGGTTGGTCTTCACGTAGCGCACGCCGATGTTGCCGGAGAACGGGATCGCGCCGATGTCGAAGGCGAAGTCGCCCATCAGCCAGGCGCCGCGGTCCTTCTCTTCCACGCTGCGGGTGTTGACCGCGCGCTCGGTCAGCGTCCAGGTGCCGGTGCCGCTGTAGATGCCCAGCGCATCGGCGATGCCGTTGAGGTCGGGCACCGCCCAGTTCGACGGCGTGCCCTCGATGCCCTTGAGCCCGGCCAGCGTCACCAGGTTGACCGGCACGATGCGGTTGCCGGTGGCGAAGGTCGGCACGCTGGTCTCGGACGCGCGGCGGAACTCCTTGGTGTCGAAGCCGTAGTTCTTGGCCAGCACGCCGCCCTTGAGGGTGAAGTTGGTGCCCAGGTTCCACTCGAAGTTAAGCGAGCCGGTGTCGAAGCTGTTGTTGGCCGACTGCGGACGCATGCGCACTTCGGCCAGGGTCCAGCCGTTTGCGGCGGTCGGGTCGATGCCGTAGTTGAACACCGGCGAGGTGTAGCTGTTGCGGTAGTCGTAGCTGTAACCGGCGACGTTGTTCTTGTCCATGATCACCGTGGTCTGGATCGGGTTCCGGTGCTTGGAACTGGAGGTGCCGATCTCGCCGGTGATCTTGAAGGTGTCGCTGAAGCGGTGCTCGCCGTTGAGGGTGAGCTGCTTGAAGACCGTGTTCCACTCGTCGTGGCGGTTCTCCGAGCGGATGTCGGTGTTGTCGAAGCGACCGTACAGCAGCGCACCGGAGGCCGGGTCGACGTAGCCGTCGCGCACGATCATGTCCGGCTTGCCGTTCTGCGAACGGCCGCGGCTGAAGCTGATCGCCTCGATGTAGTGCTCGTCGCGCTTGGCATCGATCTTCGAGTACAGGCCGTCCAGCGAGAACTCGGTGCTGTCGTTGGGCTTCCACTGCAGCGAGCCGGTCACGCCCAGGCGGTTCTGCTCGTGCTCCATCTGCGTGTAGCGCGGGATGCGCGGGCTGAACACGTTGGCGCTGTTGGCCGCGGCGAACGGCGAGGTGGGGCTGTAGCCGTTGTTGCTCGGGCCGTTGGCCCAGCGCGTGGTGCCGCTGCCTTCCTCGAGCACCTGGCGCTCGGAGTAGGCCACCGACATCAGCGCGCCGAAGGTGCCGTCGGCCCAGGTGTTGGCGACCAGCGCGGCGATGCGCGGATCGGCCTTCTGCGACATGCCGTTGTAGGTGGCCTGGCCGTTGGCGGCGAAGGTGAAGCCGTCGTAGTCGAACGGCCGCGCGGTGCGCAGGTCGACCGTGGCGCCCAGCGAGCCTTCCTCGACGTCGGCCGAGGCGGTCTTGCGCACCACCATCTGGGTGAACAGGTCCGAGGCGAACACGTTGAAGTCGAAGCCGCGGCCGCGGTTGGTGCCGCCGCTCTGGTCGCTGGCGCCGACCGTGGTCAGCGCTTCCATGCCGTTGATGCGCACGCGGGTGAAGTCCGGGCCGAGGCCGCGCACGGAGATGTTGCGGCCTTCGCCGGCGTCGCGGGTGATGACCACGCCGGGGATGCGCTGCAGCGATTCGGCCAGGTTGGTGTCCGGGAACTTGCCCACGTCCTCGGCGACGATGGCGTCGACCATGCCCTTTTCGGCGCGCTTGATGTCCAGCGCCTTCTCCACGCTGGCGCGGTAACCGGTGACGACGACGGTGTCGAGCTCGGTGGTGGCATCGGCCGAGGCCGCGGCGGGCGGCGCGGCCGCCGGCGCTTCCTGTGCCTGCAGGGCACCGGCCTGCAGGGCCAGGCCGATCGACAGCGCGAGCAAGGTAACCGGTGTCTTCCGGCGTTCGGTACGTGATTGCATGTCCTCCCCTCCCAAGGGTTACATGACGGCGTGGAACTGCGGGCGTTGTCGCGAATGACACCGCTGGTCAAAACCAACGTTAACAGTTGCGAAACATCCCGGCATCTTGCAGCGCAACAGAGTGCCCGGCGACCCGAGGGTCTTTGCAGTCAATGAGATAGCGCAGGATCGCGACATCGGCCAGTGCCGAAGCGCCTGCTGCCGCACAAAAATGACACCGCTAGTCACTTTTTCTGGTCGGCGTTTGCATTTCGCGGCATGCTTGGCGTCCCTTCGGCTGCCGGACCCGCTTGCCATGACCGTTTCCCGCATCGTCTGCTTCGGCGAACTGTTGCTGCGTCTGGGCGCGCCCGGCCACGAACGGCTGCTGCAGACGCCGCGGCTGGAGGTGCAGGTGGGCGGTGCCGAGGCCAACGTGGGCGTGGCGCTGGCGCATTTCGGCCACGCCGTCTCGGCGGTCAGCGTGCTGCCGGACAACCCGCTGGGCCAGGCCGCGGCCGGCGAACTGCGCCGGCATGGCGTGGACACCAGCGGGGTGCGCTTCGTACCCGGGCGCATGGGCCTGTACTTCCTCAGCACCGGCGCCGGGCACCGCCCCAGCGAGGTCACCTACGATCGCGCCGGCTCGGCCTTCGCGCTGGATGCGGGCGACCGGCACGACTGGCCGGCGCTGCTGCACGGCGCGCAGTGGCTGCACCTGTCCGGAGTGACCCCGGCGCTGGGCGAACGCGGCGCGGCCGCGGCGCTGGCGGCCGCGCAGGCGGCACGCGCGGCCGGGGTGCGGGTGTCGTTCGACGGCAACTACCGCCCCAAGCTATGGGAGGCCTGGAACGGCGATGCGCCGGGCATCCTGCGCCAGCTGCTGGCGCAGGCGGACGTGCTGTTCGCCGACTACCGGGACCTGGAGGTGGTGCTGGGCCACCGCTACCCGCAGGACAGCGTGCAGGCGCGGGTGGAAGCGGGCGCGCGCGACGCCTTCGCCGCATTCCCGCAGCTGCAGGCGATGGCCTGCACCCAGCGCGTGGCGCACAGCGTGGACCGGCACAGCCTGGGCGCGATGCTGCTGCGCCGCGACGGCAGCGTCGCGCAGGCGCCGGCCGAGGAGCTGAGCGGCATCGTCGACCGCATCGGCGGCGGCGACGCCTTCGCCGCCGGCGTGCTGCACGGGCTGAGCCGCGGATGGGACGACACCGCGACGATCCGCTTCGGCCTGGCCGCCGGCTGCCTCAAGCACACGCTGCCGGGCGACGTGCTGGCGCTGAGCGAGGCCGAGGTGCAGGCCTGCGTGGGGGCGACGCGGTTCGATGTGAGGCGGTGAAGCCGGGAGTGGGGAATGGGGAGTGGGGAATCGTAGAAGCGCTGGCGCTTCGGGGTTTGCGTGCGGATTGGCGTTGCGCTGTGGCGTTTTTTGTCTTGATGGTGTGCGGATAGTCCCGGCGTCGCGGCTTCGGTTTTCGCGGCTGAAGCCCCTCCTACAGCAGATGCCGCGGGGATGGATGAGGTCTTTGTGGGAGGGACTTCAGTCCCGACGCGATTCGGTCGACGTGCCGCCACCGCTGCCTCGCCGTCACCGCAAAAGAAAACGGCCGACATCGCTGCCGGCCGCATGCTCTGTCCGGGATCCGGGATCAACACGACGCCCGAATCCCCACTCCCGAATCCCCGCTCCTCAGAGCTCCACGCAATCGAACTTGACGTCCGGGTCGACCTCGGCGTCGTAGTCCACGTCCTTGCGCTCGAAGCCGAACAGCTTGAGGAACTCGTGCTTGTAGCCGGCGTAGTCGGTGAGCTGGAACAGGTTCTCGGTGGTCACCTGCGGCCACAGCGCCTTGCAGGCGTCCTGCACGTCGTCGCGCAGTTCCCAGTCGTCCAGGCGCAGGCGGTTCTCGTCGTCGGTGGCCGCGGGCTGGCCGTCCTCGCGGTACAGGCGTTCGCGGAACAGGCGGTCGGCCTGTTCGATGGTGCCTTCGTGCAGGCCCTTTTCCTTCATGATCTTGTAGACCATGGAGATGTACAACGGCATCACCGGGATCGCCGCGCTGGCCTGGGTCACCACCGATTTCAGCACCGCCACGTTGGCCGCGCCACCGTGAGCCTGCAGGCGCGCGTGCAGGCGCTGCGCGGTCTGGTCGAGGTCGACCTTGGCCTTGCCCAGCGCGCCGTGCCAGTAGATCGGCCAGGTGATCTCGGTGCCGATGTAGCTGAAGGCCACGGTGCGCGCGCCCGGGGCGAGCACGCCGGCGGCGTCCAGCGCATCGATCCACAGTTCCCAGTCCTGGCCGCCCATCACGGTAACGGTGTCTTCGATCTCCTGCTCGGTGGCCGGCTCGATCGAGGCCTCGATGATGGCGTCCTTGTTGGTGTCGATGGCGGTGGCGGTGTAGGTCTGGCCGATCGGCTTGAGCGCCGAGCGCTTCACTTCGCCGGTGCCCGGCAGCTTGCGCACCGGCGAGGCCAGCGAATACACCACCAGGTCGACCTGGCCGCCCATGTCCTGCTTGATCAGTTCGATGACCTTGGCGCGCGCCTCGTCGGAGAACGCGTCGCCGTTGATCGACTTGCTGTACAGGCCGGCGGCCTTGGCCTGCTTGTCGAAGGCGGCGGCGTTGTACCAGCCGGCGGTGCCGGCCTTCTTCTCGCTGCCGGGCTTTTCGAAGAACACGCCGAGGGTGGCGGCGCCGAAGCCGAACGCGGCGGTGATGCGCGAGGCCAGGCCGTAGCCGCTGGACGCGCCGATCACCAGCACGTTCTTTGGCCCGTCGTGGCGCACGCCGCGCGCGCGCGTGGCGGCGATCTGCTCGAGCACGTTGCGCTCGCAGCCGAGCGGATGCGTGGTGGTGCAGATGAAACCGCGGACTTTCGGATGGATGATCAACGTGAATTCCTCGTCGGCACAATGCCCGCGGCATCTTAATGTCTGCGGCGGGTGTGCAGAAGTCCCGGTGGCAGCACACGGCGGGGTATGGAGCGTACTGCGGGCGTGCGCGCGCGTTCGGATGGGTCGCGTCGCGACTGAGGTCGCT
This sequence comes from Xanthomonas sp. LMG 12460, assembly GCF_009192895.1. Lineage (NCBI taxonomy): Bacteria > Pseudomonadati > Pseudomonadota > Gammaproteobacteria > Lysobacterales > Lysobacteraceae > Xanthomonas > Xanthomonas sp. LMG 12460. The sequence goes on from NZ_NKUH01000042.1 coordinate 6,092, forward strand.
CCCACAGGGGCGGCGTCGCGGCGGCGGATGTCGTGCTGGCTGGAGGGAAACAGCTGATCGGCGAGCCGCAATCGCGCCATCGGTTGTCGCGGCTGAAGCCGCTCCTGCGGCAGGCCGCGGCACGGCACGGTCGCACCGTTGTGGGAGGGACTTCAGTCCCGCCGCGCTGCCGGTGGACGTCGCAGCGCCACCGCTGGTGCACGCATCAGATGATGCGCAGGGTGATCGCCTTGAGCACCGCGCGGGTGCGGTCGCGGGTGCCGAGCTTGTCGAGGATGGTGGAGACGTAGTTCTTCACCGTGCCCTCGGCCAGGAACAGGCTGCGCGCGATCTCCTTGTTGGAGTAGCCGCCGGCGAGCAGGCGCAGGATCGCCACTTCGCGTTCGTTGAAGGTGTCGCGCGGGGCGTCCTCGTCGCGGTAGCGGTAGCGCGCACGCACCGGGTCGGTGCTGACCGGCTGCAGCAGGGTCTCGCCGGCGGCCACGCGCGCGATCGCCTCGCGCAGGTCCTCGGGCGCGGCGTCCTTGAGCAGGAAGCCCTGCGCGCCGGCGGCGGTGGCGCGCAGCAGCAAATCGGATTCGTCGAAGGTGGTGAGCAGCAGCACCGGCGTGCGGTCGCCGCGCGCGCGCAACTGCTGCAGCGCCTGGATGCCGTCCATGCCGGGCATGCGGATGTCGCTGAGCACTACGTCCACCGGCGTGGCCGCCACCACGTCGAGCAAGGCCTGGCCGTCGTCGGCCTCGCAGGCGACGACGATGCCCTGGGTCTGCAACAGCGCGCGCAGGCCCGCGCGCACCAGCACCTGGTCGTCGGCCAGGGCGATCCGCAGCGCGCTCACAGCGGCAGCCTCGCGCTCAGCTGCATGCCGCCGAGCGGCGTGCGGCCCAGTTCCAGGCGCCCGTGCAGCGCGGCCAGACGCTCGCGCATGCCGGCGATGCCGTTGCCCTCGCGGATGCGCTCGGCGCGGTGGCCATCGTCCTCGATGTCCAGGCACAGCTGCTGCCGATCCTGGCCCAGGCGCACCCGCACGTGTGCCGCGTCGGCGTGCCGGGCGGCGTTGGTCAGCGCTTCCTGCACCAGCCGCAGCAGGGTCTCGGCCAGGTGCGGATCGGTGATGCGCAGCGCCGGATCGATCTGCAACTGCAGTTGCGGCCGCGGGAACGGCGCGGCCAGGGCACACAGCGCGGTCTCCAGGTCCACCCCGCGGTCGTCGCGCAGCGACTGCACCACCGCGCGGATGTCGGCCAGCAGCTCGCCGGACAGTCGCTCCACCGTCGCCACCTCCGTGCGTTGCGCCAGCGCCGGATCGGCCAGCAGCAGGCGCAACTGGATGCGCAGGGCGGTGAGCTTGTGTCCGGCCACGTCGTGCAGTTCGCGCGCCAGGCGCAGGCGCTCGGCATCGCGGGTGCTGTCGGCGAGCAGCGCACGGGTGGCCAGCAGGTCGGCGTTGACACGCGCCAGCGCCTCGCGCGCCAGCTCGGCAGTGCGCGCGTAGTGCGCGCTGAGGCCGGCGAAGGCGTGGAAGCCGGCGTAGATCAGCGTGGTCAGCAGCGGATGCCTGATGCCGGCGGCGGACAGCGCCAGGAAGGTGCCCAGGTTGGCCAGCAGCGCCAGCGCCAGCACTGGGCGCGGCGGCCATTGCAGCGCCACCTGCGCGACCACCACCACCAGCAGCACCGGCGCGGTGCCGACGTGCGGCTCCAGCCAGACCAGGGCCATCGCCGCGGCTGCCTCGACCCACAGCGCGACATCGCGCCAGCGCCCGGGCAGATAGTGCGCGCCGAGCAGCGGCAGCAGGAACAGCGCCGCCGCAGTCCAGCGCCAGGCCACCAGCGCATGCGGCGCGAACTGGAACGACCACAGCACGGTGGCCACGGTCAGCAACCCGGCCAGGCGCTTGGGTTCGATCAGGTCGCGCAGGAATCGGTTCATGCGGCCGATGCTGACCGCGTGCCGACGCCGCGGCAATGGGGCGGGCGCAGAAAGTGACTTCCGGCAGGCGGACGGCATGACCAGCGGCCACTGCCGCGCCACCCCGATGGCGCCACACTGCGTCCATGCCCTGCCGGGTGCCGGACGATCGGCACGCAGGACGGGCCCGGTTCATCCACCCTGCCACGCAATGCGTGGTGCACGCCGCCACGAGGAACACCGTCATGCTCCTGACCCTGCGCCATCCGGATCTGCTGTTCATGCTGCTCGGCCTGGGCTGGGGCGCGTACGAGATGCTGCTCAGCCGCCGCCGTCGCGCCGCCGATGGCGGTGCGCGCGACCAGGGCACGCTGCGCCTGCTGTGGCGCGTGCTGTACGGCGCGGTGGCGCTGGGCGCGCTGCTGTCGCTGCTCGGCGTGTGGCGCTATGCGCCGCACCTGCGCGAACCGCTGCGCTGGTTGGCCTGCGCGCTGCTGGCCGGCGGGCTGGCGCTGCGGCTGTGGTCGATCCGGGTGCTGGCGCGCTGGTTCACCGTCGACGTGACCATCCAGGAAGGCCACCGCCTGGTCCGCCACGGGCCGTACCGCTATCTGCGGCATCCCTCCTACACCGGCGCGTTGCTGGCGTTCTACGGGCTGGCGCTGGGCATGGGCAACGTGCTGTCGCTGCTGGCGATCGTGCTGCCGGTGACCTGGGCATTCCTGCGCCGCATCCGAGTGGAGGAAGCGATGCTGACCCAGGCCTTTCCCGAGGAGTATCCCGACTACGCCGCACACAGCTGGCGGCTGCTGCCATGGGTGTGGTGAGGCCGCCGCGATGGCGCTGCGCGACCTGATCCTGGCCAGCCTGCACCACCTGGCGATGCTGCTGCTGATCGCCGCGCTGGTGGCGGAATGGACCCTGCTGCGTGCGCCGCCGGACCACCGCCAATTGACGCGGCTGGTCCGCGTCGACGCCGGCTACGGGCTGGCCGCGCTGCTGATCCTGGCGATCGGTGCCCTGCGCGTGCGCTACGGGCTCAAGGGCGCCGGTTACTACCTGCACACCCCCTGGTTCTGGGCCAAGCTCGGCACCTTCGCGGCGATCGGCCTGCTCTCGCTGGTGCCGACGCTGCGCCTGCTGGGCTGGCGCCGGCAGGCGCGGCTGCTGCCGACCTGGTCGCCGAACGCGGCGCAGGTGCGGACGCTGCAGCGGTTGATCGGGGTGGAACTGGGCCTGTTGGCGGTGCTGGTGGTGCTGGCCGCGGCGATGGCACGCGACGGCACGCTCTGATTGGTATTACCAATTTAGGCGACTCGCAGCGTTGCAACCATTGACGTCGCGTAATCCAAGGCGCCTAATGGCCACACCATTCGCGCCCCCGCCAGTTTATTGGTATGACCAATAGTCTTAAAGCTGCCGCTACTGCCGCTGCCGGCGAGTCCCCTGCCCGGCTCAGCGACCGGGTCGCCGCGCAGTTGCGCACGCTGATCGCGCAACGCGGCCTGGCGATCGACGCGCGCCTGCCCGCCGAGCGGACCCTGGCAGCGGAGCTGGGCGTGTCCCGCCCGGTGCTGCGCGAGGCCATCGCCCAGCTCGCCAGCCAGGGGCTGCTGCGGGCCCGGGTGGGCGGCGGCACCTACGTGCAACGGCCGCCAACCCCGGAAGACCAGGTGGTGGCGCCGCTGCAGCCGTTCCTGCCGTTGCTGCACGCCGACCCGGAGTACCGTTTCGACGTGCTGGAAGCGCGCCACGCGCTGGAAGGCGCCACCGCCTGGCATGCGGCGCTGCGCGCCACCGACGACGACCGCGCGCGCATCGAGGCGGCCTACGAGGCGCTGCTGCAGACCCATGCGCAGGCCGATGCGGCGGCGCAGGCGCACGCCGACGCCGATTTCCACCTGGCCATCGCCGAGGCCACCCACAACCGGGTACTGCTGCAGGTGATGCGCGGGCTGTTCGACCTGCTGCAGGCCAACATCTCGCAGAGCCGGCAACAGCTGTTCGAATCGCCGCGCATCTTCTCCGCCCTGCTCGCCCAGCACCGCGCCCTGCGCGACGCGATCCTGGCCGGCGACCCCGAACGCGCCCGCGCCGCCGCGCACGCCCACCTGGAATTCGTGCACAGCGCGCTGCGCACCCTCGACGAGGACGATGCGCGCCGCGCCCGTGCCTCGCGCCTCCCCTCCTCTCCCTGACCGCCCTGCCCCCATGATCATTTCCGCCTCCACCGACTACCGTGCCGCCGCGCAGCGCCAGCTGCCGCCGTTCCTGTTCCACTACATCGACGGCGGCGCCTATGCCGAGCACACCCTGCGCCGCAACGTGTCCGACCTGAGCGACATCGCCCTGCGCCAGCGCGTGCTGCGCGACATGTCGGCGCTGGACCTGCACACCGAGCTGTTCGGCGAACGCCTGGCCTTGCCGGTGGCGCTGGGGCCGGTGGGCCTGACCGGCATGTACGCGCGCCGCGGCGAGGTACAGGCGGCCAGGGCGGCGGCGGCCAAGGGCGTGCCGTTCACCCTGTCCACGGTGTCGGTGTGCCCGATCGAGGAAGTGGCGCCGGCGATCGACCGGCCGATGTGGTTCCAGCTGTACGTGCTCAAGGACCGCGGCTTCATGCGCAACGCGCTGGAGCGGGCCAAGGCCGCAGGCGTCACCACCCTGGTGTTCACCGTGGACATGCCGGTGCCGGGCGCGCGCTACCGCGACGCGCATTCGGGCATGAGCGGCCCCAACGCGCCGCTGCGGCGCATGCTGCAGGCCGTCACCCATCCGCGCTGGGCCTGGGACGTGGGCCTGCGTGGGCGCCCGCACGACCTGGGCAACATCTCCACCTACCGCGGCCATCCCACCGGGCTGGCCGACTACATCGGCTGGCTCGGCGCCAACTTCGATCCGTCGATTTCGTGGAAGGACCTGGAGTGGATCCGCGAGTTCTGGACCGGGCCGATGGTGATCAAGGGCATCCTCGATCCGGACGATGCGCGCGATGCGGTGCGGTTCGGCGCCGACGGCATCGTCGTTTCCAACCATGGCGGGCGCCAGCTCGACGGCGTGCTGTCCAGCGCGCGGGCATTGCCGGCGATCGCCGATGCGGTGAAGGGCGAGCTGAAGATCCTGGCCGACTCCGGCGTGCGCAACGGCCTGGACGTGGTGCGCATGCTGGCGCTGGGCGCCGACACCGTGCTGCTCGGCCGCGCCTTCGTCTACGCGCTGGCCGCCGCCGGCCAGGCCGGCGTGGAGCATCTGCTGAGCCTGATCGAGAAGGAGATGCAGGTGGCGATGACCCTGACCGGTGCCAAATCGATCGCGGCGATTTCGCGCGAGTCGCTGGCGCAGGTGACGCGCGAGGCGATGGTCTCGGCGTAAAGCCGGTCGCGGCGACCCTGGCGCCGCCGCGACCGACCTGCTCTACCCGGCCTTGCGTCGCGCCGGGGCCTTGCGCGCAGCGGGCTTGGCCTTGGTCGCCGCTGGTTTCGGTTTGGCGCGCGTCGCCTTCTTGGCCTTGCCGGCCGCGCTCTTGGCCGGCTTGCCGCTCTTCTTCGCCGCGGTCTTGCGCACCGGCACGCGCTCGTCCTGCCTGGCCGGCGTGCGCTTCTTGGCCTCCAGGCTCTTCTGCAGCAGCGACATGAAGTCGACCACGTTGGTGGTTGCGTCCTCGCGCTGCGGCGCCTCGGCGTCCTCGTCGACCTGGGTGGTGCCCTCCTGCGCCTTGATCCGTTTCTGGATCACCGCATGCAGCCGCTCGCGGAATTCGTCGTGGTAGGCGTCGGGATCCCAACGCCCGGACATCGAGTCGATCAGCTGCGCCGCCATCTCGGTTTCCTTGGCGCTGATCCGGTAGTCGGCGGCCTTGCCGCCGGGCAGCGTGTAGTCGTCCAGGTCGACCAGTTCCTGCGGGTAGCGCAGCAGGATCAGCACCAGCGCATCCTGCAGCGGCATCACCGCCGACAGATACTCGCGGGTGCGGATCACCACCCGCGCGATACCGACCTTACCGGTACTGCGCAGGGTCTCGCGCAGCAGTACGTAGCCCTTCTCGGCCTTCTTGCCCGGCACCAGCACGTAGGGTTTCTCGAAATAGCGCAGGTCGATCTCGGCGGCGTCGACGAAGGCCTCCACTTCCACCGTCTCGTGGCTTTCCGGTGCGGCCGAGGCGATGTCCTGCTGCTCGACCACCACGTAGTTGCCCTTGCTGTATTCGTAGGCTTTGACGATGTCCTTCCACGGCACTTCCTCGCCGGTGTCGGCGTTGACCCGCTCGAAGCGGATCGGGCGCTTGTCGCGCGCGTCGAGCATGCGGAAGTGCAGGTCGATCCGGCGTTCGCCGGACATCAGCGACACCGGCACGTTGAGCAGGCCGAAGGACAGCGTGCCGGTCCAGATCGGGCGCGGCATCAGTGCGGCTCCACGCCGGCGGCCTGCGCCGGCAGATGATCCAGCGCCTGCCAGGCATCCTCGATCACCTGCCGCGCCTGGGTCCAGTCCAGCCGCGAGTCGCCACGCATCAGGTCCCAGTGCGCGGCCAGTTCGTCTTCGGTCTCGGCGCCGGGCCCGCGCGGCCAGCCGCGTGCATGGGTCTGCAGGGCGAAGGCGTAGGCCGGGCACAGGTCGCGCCACGGCGTGCGGTGGCGGGCGCGGCGCTGGCGGTAGTCGGCCAGGCTGTAGCGGCGGTAGTCCGGTGCGTCGTGCGGACGCAGTGCCGCACCACGGCGGCGCGGCGGCGGAGCGCTCGGCAAGGGATCCAGATGGGCGTTGAACAGCAGCGGGTCGGGGCGGTCGCTGGGGCGCATGGCAGGGCTCCGGGCGGCAACGGCGGCGGGGGGACGCGCAGCAGTAGCGCTGCCGCCGTTAGCGACCCGTGACCGATCCGTGGAGGATGCGCGATTCGCAATGGCTTCACCGCGCCGGCGGTGAACTGGACCTCCGCCATTCCCTGGAGGAACCGGACATGTCCACGCCCACCGATCCGCTGCGTCAGGCCGCGCCCGTCCCCGGCGAACAGCGCGGCAAGCGCCAGACGCAGGACCGCGAAGACCGCGGCGCCGGCGACCGCCCCGAGACCATCGTCGAACACGAACCGCGCACCGGCGAGAACCGCCCTGCCCCGCGGGACACGCCAGCGCACTCCACGCCGGACACCGCGCACGGACGGCATGCCGACGCCAACCAGGACGAAGCCCTGGAAGAGACCTTCCCCGCCAGCGATCCGGTGTCGCCGTTCGTGCCGGCGAAGGCGCCGAAGGCGTCGTAGCGCATCGAAGTCTGACGTCCTACCAGCATCGGTGTGTAAGTGACTTCAGGGCACCTCAAAAAATCTCGACTGCAACATCAGCCGCGACGAGCGACATCATCGGCGCGTCCGACTGCACTGCAGTCGGGACTGAAGTCCCTCCCACAAGGAGGGGCGGAGGGCAGCGCTTCCATCGACACGATCGGAAACACGGTGCAGAGAAACGCGCTGCACCGCGTGCCTTCCGCCACTACACCTTTCCCGCCGCCTCCAGCGCGGCGTACTCGCTGTCGCTGAACAGCCGCGAGCGCACCAGGAAGCGCACGCCCTCGCCGTTCTCCAGCGAGAACATGCCGCCGCGGCCGGGCACGACGTCGATGATCAACTGGGTGTGCTTCCAGTAGGCGAACTGCGACGGGCTGATGTAGAACGGCGCCTCGCCGATCTCGCCGAGCAGCACGTCGCGGTCGCCGACGATGAAGTCGTCCTGCGGGTAGCACATCGGCGAGGAACCATCGCAGCAGCCGCCCGACTGATGGAACAGCAGCGCGCCGTGCCGCGCCCGCAGCTTGGCGATCAGCTGCAGGGCCGGCAGCGTCGCCAGCACCTGCGGCGGCAGCGCGTCAGCGGGCGCGGACGCGTCCATCAGGCGGCCATGTCCAGGACGATGCGGCCTTCGATCTTGCCGGCGTGCATGCGCGCGAACACGTCGTTGACGTTGTCCAGAGTGTCGGTGGCCACGGTCGCGGCGACCTTGCCCTGCTCGGCGAATTCCAGCGATTCCTGCAGGTCCAGGCGCGTGCCGACGATCGAGCCGCGCACGGTCACGCCGTTGAGCACCATGCCGAAGATGTCCAGCGGGAACTGGCCCGGCGGCAACCCGTTGAGCGAGACGGTGCCGCCGCGGCGGACCATGCCGATGGCCTGCTCGAACGCCTTCGGCGAGACCGCGGTCACCAGCGCACCGTGCGCGCCACCGATCTCCTTCTTCAGGTACGCGACCGGATCGGTGGTGCGCGCGTTCACCGTCACCGTCGCGCCCAGACGCGTGGCCAGCGCCAGCTTGGCGTCGTCCACGTCGACCGCGGCCACGTTCAGGCCCATCGCCTTGGCGTACTGCACGGCCATGTGGCCGAGACCGCCGATGCCGGAGATCACCACCCAGTTGCCGGGCTTGGTGTCGGTGACCTTCAGGCCCTTGTACACGGTCACGCCGGCGCACAGGATCGGCGCGACCTCGACGAAGCCGATGTTCTTCGGCAGGTGGCCGACGTAGTTGGCATTGGCCAGGGCATATTCGGCGAAGCCGCCGTTGACCGAGTAGCCGGTGTTCTGCTGCGCCTCGCACAGGGTTTCCCAGCCGCCCAGGCAATGCTCGCAATGGCCGCAGGCCGAGTACAGCCACGGAATGCCGACGCGATCGCCTTCCCTGACGTGGTCCACGCCGGCGCCGACCGCCACCACATGGCCCACGCCCTCGTGGCCGGGGATGAACGGCGGGTTCGGCTTCACCGGCCAGTCGCCCTCGGCCGCATGCAGGTCGGTATGGCACACGCCGCAGGCTTCGATCTTGACCAGGATGTCGCCGGCCTGCGGCCGCGGCACCGTCACTTCCTCGATCACCAATGGCTTGCCGAACTCACGCACCACGGCGGCTTTCATCGTCTTGTCCATCGCAACGCTCCTGAGAAAAACGGGTCCTGTCACCATCGCGCGACCGGCGACGGAGTGCCTTGATCCAGATCAGTTCGCAGGCGGACGACGGCACGCCGGCAGCGTGCCGCCGCCCTGCCCGGCGGGTCAGAAGAAGCCCAGCGCCTTCGGCGAGTAGCTGACCAGCAGGTTCTTGGTCTGCTGGTAGTGGTCGAGCATCATCTTGTGGTTCTCGCGGCCGATGCCCGACTGCTTGTAGCCGCCGAACGCGGCATGCGCCGGATAGGCGTGGTAGCAGTTGGTCCACACCCGCCCGGCCTGGATCGCGCGGCCCATGCGGTACAGCCGCGCGGCATCGCGGCTCCACACGCCGGCGCCCAGCCCGTACAGCGTGTCGTTGGCGATCGCCAGCGCGTCCGCCTCGTCCTTGAAGGTGGTCACCGACACCACCGGGCCGAAGATCTCCTCCTGGAACACGCGCATCTTGTTGTGCCCCTTGAACACCGTCGGCTTGACGTAGAAGCCGCCGGCCAGCTCGCCATCCAGCGCGTTGCGTTCGCCGCCGATCAGCACCTCGGCGCCTTCCTGCTTGCCGATGTCGATGTAGGACAGGATCTTCTCCAACTGCTCGCTGGAGGCCTGTGCGCCGACCATGGTGTTGGGATCGAGCGGATTGCCCTGCTTGATCGCCGCCACCCGCTTGAGCACCTTCTCCATGAAGCGCTCGTAGATCGATTCCTGGATCAGCGCGCGCGACGGACAGGTGCACACCTCGCCCTGGTTGAAGGCGAACAGCACGAAGCCTTCCACCGCCTTGTCGAGGAAGTCGTCGTCCTCGGCCATCACGTCGGCGAAGAAGATGTTGGGCGACTTGCCGCCCAGCTCCAGCGTCACCGGGATCAGGTTCTGGCTGGCGTACTGCATGATCAGCCGTCCGGTGGTGGTCTCGCCGGTGAAGGCGATCTTGGCGATGCGCGGGTTGCTGGCCAGCGGCTTGCCCGCTTCCAGGCCGAAGCCGTTGACCACGTTGAGCACGCCCGGCGGCAGCAGGTCGCCGATCACTTCCATCAGCACCAGGATCGAGGCCGGGGTCTGCTCGGCGGGCTTCATCACCACGCAGTTGCCGGCGGCCAGCGCCGGCGCCAGCTTCCAGCACGCCATCAGCAGCGGGAAGTTCCACGGGATGATCTGGCCGACCACGCCGAGCGGTTCGTGGAAGTGGTAGGCGATGGTGTCGTGGTCGATCTCGGAGATGCCGCCTTCCTGGGCGCGCACCGCGCCGGCGAAGTAGCGGAAGTGGTCCACGCACAGCGGCACGTCGGCGTTGAGCGTCTCGCGCACCGGCTTGCCGTTGTCCCAGGTCTCGGCATAGGCCAGCAGCTCCAGGTTCTGCTCGATGCGGTCGGCGATCTTCAGCAGCACGTTGCTGCGCTCGGTGCTGGAGCTCTTGCCCCAGGCGTCCTTGGCGGCGTGCGCGGCGTCCAGCGCCGCCTCGATGTCCTCGGCGTTGGAGCGCGCCACCGCGGTGAACACCTTGCCGGTGATCGGCGTGCTGTTGTCGAAATACTGCCCGCTCTTCGGCTCCACCCACTTGCCGCCGATGAAGTTGCCGTAGCGCGACTTGAAGATGGACTGCGGATCGGTGGCATGCGGCTTGGCGGTGCTGACGGCATTCATCGTGGTGTCTCCTTCGGCGGTCGAGAAGGACAGGGCAGGCCCGTCCGGGTAGCTGCACAAGCGCAAGTCCGATGCCAGGTTTTGCGTGCTGCGCCGCGTCACCCGGTCGCACCGCGACACACCGACGCACCCCCTGCGGTTTTGCTGCGTCGCGTCACGTCTGTCGATTGCGCCGCGCCTGCGGATGTGCTGTTTATCGGAACACCCGTATCACCAGGTGTCGCAATCTGCGACAGCGGAGCCGGACATGGCGCAGCACCCCTCGCAACACCAACTCGGCCAGGCCCGGCGGGCCTTCTTCGAACGCGGCGGCGCGCCGGTCGGGCAGGTGCCCGACACCATCCTGCAGTCGTGGCAGCGCTGCCAACGCCTGGGCCTGGCCGCGGACGCGAAGCCCGCGATCGAACCGCTGGAAGCCTCGCGCCTGCGCGCCCTGCGCGAGGCGCACGAGCGGCTGTGGCGGCTGGCCCGCGCCGAACTGGAAGGCCTGGCCGGCGACGCTGCGGCCACCGGCAGCATCGTGCTGCTCACCGACGAGGCCGGCTGGATCCTCGACGCCGAAGGCAGCCCGCGCTTCCTCGACAAGGCGGGCAGGGTGGCGCTGATGCCCGGCGCATGCTGGAGCGAACCCCAGGTCGGCACCAATGCGATCGGCACCGCCATCGTCGAAAGCCGTTCGGTGGAAGTGCGCGGTGGCGAACACTACTTCGCCCCGCACCAGATCCTCAGTTGCGCCGCGGTGCCGATCTTCGATCCGTACGGCGCCCTGGCCGGCGTGCTCGACATCTCCGGCGACGCCAGCGTGCAGCACATGCATGCGCTGGCACTGGCGCGGATGGCGGTGGCCAACATCGAACACCGCTATTTCGACGACGGCATCCCCGGCTGCGAACTGCTGCGCGTGCACCACGACCCGGCGCTGCTCGGCACCGCACGCGAGGCGCTGCTGGCCTTCCGCAACGGCCGCCTGGTGGCGGCCAACCAGGCCGGGTTGCGGCTGTTCGGGCTGGAACGTCACGAACTCGGCCGCGCGCCTTACGAAGCGCTGTTCGAAGAGCCGCTATCGCGGCTGCGCCAGCAGGGCAGCGTGTTCGACCTGCAGGGGCGGGCGCTGCACGGACGCATCGACAGCCCGGCCGACGATCGTCCGCGGCGACGCCCGCAGCAGGCGCCGATCACCATAACCGCGTCGTCGCGGCCTTCGGCGGCGGCGGCGTCCGAGGCGCCGCTGTTCGACACGGCGCAGGAACTGGCGCTGGAACGCGCGCGGCGCGTGCTCGATGCGCAACTGCCGGTGCTGGTGCAGGGCGAGACCGGCACCGGCAAGGAAGTGTTCGCGCGCGAATTGCACCGGCGCAGCGCCCGCGCCGGGCGCCCGTTCGTGGCGGTCAACTGCGCGGCGCTGCCCGAGGGGCTGATCGAAGCGGAACTGTTCGGCTACGAGGATGGCGCCTTCACCGGCGCGCGCAAGCACGGCAACCCGGGCCTGCTGCGCCAGGCCGACGGCGGCGTGCTGTTCCTGGACGAAATCGGCGACATGCCGCTGGCCTTGCAGCCGCGGCTGCTGCGCGTGCTGCAGGAACGCGAACTGCTGCCGCTGGGCGGCGGCAAGCCGGTGAAGCTGGATTTCGCCCTGGTCTGCGCCACCCACCGCGACCTGGACGCGGCGATGGCCGAGCAGCGCTTCCGGCCCGATCTGTACTACCGCATCGCCCACCACTGCGTGCAGGTGCCGGCACTGCGTGCGCATCCGGACCGACGCGCGCTCGTCGCCGAGCTGTGGGCGCGGCTTGGCCAGGGCAGGCGCCTGACCGAGGCCGCCCTGGCGACGCTGAGCGCCTACGCGTGGCCGGGCAATCTGCGCCAGCTGGTGGCGTGCCTGCGCACCCTGGTGGCGTTGAGCGAAGCGGATGCGCTGGTCGATATCGACGCCTTGCCGGCCTATCTGCCCGGCGTGCGCGCGGGAGAGCAGGGCAGCAACGGCGGCACCGCGATGCCATTGCCCGATGCCGACCTCGACAGTCTCGCGCTCGGCGCCATGCGCCAGGCCCTGGATGCCTGCAACGGCAACGTCTCGCAGGCCGCACGCCGGCTCGGCATCAGCCGCAGCACGCTGTACCGGCGGCTGCAGTTGGGGACGCACTGAGGCGGCATATCGCCGGCTGCGCCTTACGCGGTCGTCGACGTCGCACGTCCCGTAGGAGCGGCTGCAGCCGCGACACGGCGTTATCGGTCATGTCAGTCGCGGCTGACGCTGCTCCTACAGCGCAGCGCGGTTTCCACCGAATCGCAACAACGCGCGCGGCTGGAGCGCCCTTTCGCCGCGACAGCCCTCCCACAGACCCCTCGTCGGTTGGAAGCCGCTCTCGCATCCACAGCCTCTTTCGCACGGAACACATCGCCCACGACTGCCGCGTCCGAACACGGCGAGCAGCGCGCGGTGCTGCCGGCGATGCTCCAGGCTCCTTCGCAACCATGGAGCTTCACATGCAACGCTTGCACGGCAAGATCGCGCTCATCACCGGCGCCAGTTCCGGCATCGGCCACGCCGCCGCGCACCTGTTCGCGCGGGAAGGCGCCTGCGTAGTACTGGGCGCGCGCCGCGGTGCGCTGCTGCAGACGCTCGCCGCGGAGATCGAGGACGCCGGCGGTCACGCCGCGTGGCTGGCCGGCGACGTCCGCGAGGAGGCCTATGCGCAGGCGTTGGTGGCGCTGGCGAACACGCGCTTCGGCGGGCTGGACATCGGCTTCAACAATGCCGGCACCCTGGGCACGCTGGTGCCGACCACGCAACTGCAGGTGCAGGCCTGGCGCGACGCGCTCGATACCAATCTCAGCGGCGCGTTCTTCGGCGCCAAGCATCAGATTCCGGCGATGCTGGCACGCGGCGGCGGGTCGCTGATCTTCACCTCGACCTTCGTCGGCCACACCGTCGGCTTCCCGTGCACCGCCGCCTATGCTGCCAGCAAGGCCGGCCTGATCGGCCTGACCCAGGCGCTGGCAGCGGAGTTCGGGCCGCAGGCGATCCGAGTCAACGCCTTGCTGCCGGGCGGCACGCACACGCCGATGGCGGAGGCGATGAACGGCACGCCGGAAGCGCTGGCGCAGGTCGCGCAGCTGCATGCGCTCAAACGCCTGGCGCAGCCGGACGAACTGGCGCGGGCCGCACTGTTCCTGGCCTCGGACGAGGCCGCGTTCGTGACCGGCAGCGCGATGCTGGTCGACGGCGGGGTATCGATCATGCGCAGTTGACGCGGACGGCGGTCGCGATGTCGCCGCGCCCGCCCGCTGCGGGGCGAGGCGCACGCTCGCCACCGCGGCAATGCCCGGCCGCTGCCGACGTCGCGACAGCAGCGGCCGGGCATGCGATCGCTCAGTCGTAGCTGTTGTTCATGCACGGTGAGCTGACCGGCGTCAGCACACTGAAGCTGCTGGCGTACAGCGCGATGATGCAGGTCCCCGGCGCATCGCTCTGCACGTAGTTGCATTGCTTGCTGTTGCGACTACGCGAGCTGCCGTCGCTCATCTGGAACGACAGGTTCCAGTAGTCGTTGGAGCCGGTCTGCGCCCGCAGCGGCACGGAGGCGATCGTACCGCCCGGCGGCAGCGACGCCGAAGCGGCCGGATCCATGTAGTTGCCGCAGGTGTGCTTGACGCTGACGTTGTTGATCGTCTGGCCGGTGCAATTGACCACCGTGAAGGTGCCTTGGTACGGCGTGGCGCTGACGCCTTCGGCCAACGCGGGTTTGCTCTTGGTGCCGGCGTTGTCGCGGCTGTCGTCGGATGTGCTCATGGTGCGTCTCCTGGAGAGGCGTGGCGGTATGCGGGGGTGGCATTACGCTAGCGCCGCCGCGAAGAACGCCGCCAGCGTCCGCCGCCGGTTCGCGTAGACAGGTGCAGTGCGTTTGGTAGACGACTTGCATGCGCGGCGCAGCGCGTAGACGCGCGGCACCTGGCGTTCGCTCAAGCCAGGCGCGGCATCGCCTCCGATGCTTCACACGCGGCTGCCAGGCGCCTTCTTCCGCAGTGCCGCTATCGCGTTCGCCTCGCGCTGCATCTGCGCCCCGCACTTGCCGTCGTTCGACGGGTGCAGATGCTGATGGACGCGTCGACCGTCATCGGCGAACAGCTGCGGCAGGCCATCGCCGAGTGGTCGCCAGAACCAAGCGGGTGCGCAGCCGCCTCGCCACGCAGCCGCGAGCGAAAGCTAGCCCGACCGGCAGGCGTTCGCGGCTAGTGCGGCAAGTCCCACTGCAAGCCGACCGTGTAGCTGCGGTCGGGGCCCGGCTCGTAGTAACGGCCGTTGCCGTCGTTGACGATGACCGAGCCGATGTAGCGGCGATCGAACGCGTTGTCGATGCGCGCGAAGGTGCGCAGGGTGCCGTGCGCGGTGGTCCAGCGCCGCGCCGCTTCCAGGTTGAGCAGGGCGTAGCCGGGCGCGGCCTCGCTGGCCAGGTCGTTGACCACGGTGTCGCCGGCGGCCACGCCCTCCACCGCGAATTGCCAGGCGCGCGGCTGCCACTGCCAGCGCGCGAACAGTTGCTGCTGCGGCACGCCGGGCAGGCGCGTGCCGGCGGCCACCACCGCGGTCGGCGTCGCGCAGCCGCTGCTGGCGCAGGTCAGGTAGGCCTGGCGCACCGTCGCCTGCAGCCAGGTGTAGGCCACCTGCAGTTGCGCACTGGCGCCCAGCGGCAGGGTCACGCTGGTCTCGGCGCCCTGGCGGCGGGTGCGGCCGATGTTGCGATAGGTACTGCGGCCGTTGGTGTTGCTGGCCACCGCCAGCTCGTCCTCGGTGGTGGCGCGGAACAGCGCCGCGTCCCAACGGGCGCCGGCGGCGTTGCGCCACTTCGCGCCCAGTTCCAGGTTCTGGCTGCGCGCGGCGTCCAGGTCCAGCGCCAGGCCGGCGCCGCCGTCGCGGCGGTAGCCCAGCTCGTTGAAGGTCGGGGTCTCGAACCCGCGCCCGGCCGAGGCGTAGAGCCGCAGGTCGTCGGTGACGCGGAACACCAGCCCGGCCACCGGCGTGGTCGCCGCATAGTCGGTGCGGCCGCTGTCGTCGGGATTGCGGCCGACGATGTAGGCGTCGTTCGAGCGGAACCGCACCTGGCTGTGGCGCAGCCCGGCCAGCAGCGACCAGCGCTCGGCGAACTGCCACCAGGCCTGGGCGAACTGGTCCACGTTCTCCACCCGGTCATGCTGGTCGCGGCGCAGCCGACCCTTCACCCCCAGCGTGCTGCCGACGAAGTTCTCGTAGCCGGTGCGGTGCTGTTGCTGGCGGTCGGCATTGGCGCCGACGGTGAACTGGAACGGGCGGCCGCCCAGTTCGCCCTGCCAGGCCCAGCGCGCGTCGAGGCCGCCGTAGTCGCCGTCCAGGTCGATCACGCCGCCGGCATTGAGCGGGTTGCTCTGCGCGCCCACCGGGACCGAGAGGTATTGGGTGACGTCGCGGCGCCCGGCGTAGCCCATCAGCCGCCAGGTCTGCTGGTCCACCTGCTGGGTGAAGATCGCGCCGGCCTGCACCTGGCGGGTGGACTTGCGGGTGTCGAACTGGCCGGCGGCGGCAGTGGCCTGGCGCGGGTCGGCGGCGACCTGGGCGCGGCTCAGGCCCAGCGGATCCTGCGCATCGGGCGCCTCCAGCGCGTTGAGCAGCAGGTCCAGGCGCCGCCCGGGCGCCAGGTCGATGCCGATCTTGGCGTTGAAGGTGGTGCGCTGGGCGCGGCTGTGGTCGCGGTAGCCGTCGGTGCTGAAATGGGTGGCCGCCAGGTTGTAGTGGACGTCCCCCTGCTGGCCCAGCGCCTGCGCGCTGAGGGCAGCGGTGCCGTGGCTGCCGATCGCACTGCGCAGCCGCCACGGATCGTCCGGCTGGCCGTCGGCGCTCCACAGCTGCACCACGCCGCCGGAAGAGTTGCCGTACAGCGCCGAGAACGGCCCGCGCAGCACCTCGACGCGCTCGCTGCCGAACAGGTTGAAGTTGGACAGCTGGCCCTGGCCATCCGGCATCGTCGCCGGGATGCCGTCCAGCAGCAGGCGAACGCCGCGTACGCCGAACGCCGAGCGCGCGCCGAAGCCGCGGATCGACAGCTGGGTGTCCTGCGCATAGTTCTGGCGATCGCGCGCGAGCAGGCCGGGCACCCCGACCAGCGCCTCGGACGCCTGTATGCCGAGGCGGTCGCTGTCGCCCAGGCCGGTCGTGGTCAGCGACGCCGGCAGGTCGAAATCGGCCACGCCGCCGACGCGGGCGGCCTGGACCTGGAGCACTGGCAAGGTGGTGGCCGGATCCTCGCCGGGAGCGGCGTGGACCAGGGGCGACAGCGCCAGGGCGCAGGCCCCGCAGAGCAGGGCGGAGGGCAGGGAAGATGACATGGCCCATCATCGCCCAACTGCCGCCCGGCCGCACCCGTCCAAGCGCGGCAGCGTTTGTTAGGATGAGGTGTTTGACCGCGCCGGCTCCGGTCCTTCCGGCCCCCACCTCCGCCACCGAACGAGTACCGCCGTGTCCTTCTTTGCAAACGTGGAACAGGTCCCAGGCGACCCGATCCTGGGCCTGACCGAGGCCTACAACGCCGACTCCCGCCCGACCAAGGTCAACCTGGGCGTGGGCATCTACTACGACGAAAACGGCCGCATCCCGCTGCTGCGCGCGGTGCAGCAGATCGAGCAGCAGCTGGCGCAGGACGCCAGGCCGCGCGGCTACCTGCCGATCGACGGCCTGCCGGCCTACGACCTGGCCACGCAGAAGCTGCTGTTCGGCGCCGAGTCGCCGCTGCTGGCCGCCGGCCGCGTCGCCACCTCGCAGACCATCGGCGGCAGCGGTGCGCTGCGGGTGGGCGCGGACCTGCTGAAGAAGCTGCTGTCCACCTCCACCATCGCCATCAGCAACCCGAGCTGGGAGAACCACCGCGCCGTGTTCGGTGCCGCTGGCTTCGACGTGGTCGAGTACACCTATTTCGATCCGGCCAGCCACGGCCTGAACTTCGACGGCATGCTCGCCGACCTGCGCCAGCTCGCCCCCGGCAGCGTGGTGCTGCTGCACGCGTGCTGCCACAACCCGACCGGCGCCGACCTGAGCCAGGCGCAGTGGCGCACCGTGGCCGAGCTGCTGAAGGAACGCAACCTGTTCCCGTTCGTGGACATCGCCTACCAGGGCTTCGACAAGGGCATCGACGCCGACGCCTACGCGGTGCGCCTGCTGGCCGAGGTCGGCATCGACAACTACGTGGTCGCCAGTTCCTACTCCAAGTCGTTCTCGCTGTACGGCGAGCGCGTCGGCGCGCTGTCGGTGGTCTCGGCGAATGCTGCCGAGAGCAAGGCGGTGCAGTCGCAGGTCAAGCGCATCATCCGCACCATCTACTCCAGCCCGTCCACGCACGGCGCCGCGCTGGTCGCCGGGGTGCTCAACAGCCCCGAACTGCGCGCGATGTGGGAGCAGGAACTGACCGAGATGCGCGAGCGCATCCACGCCCTGCGCGCCGGCATGGTGCAGAAGCTGGCCGCCCTCGGCGCGCCGGAGTTCGGCTTCATCCAGCAGCAGGCCGGCATGTTCTCCTACTCGGGCCTGAGCAAGGCGCAGGTGGACCGGCTGCGCGAGGAGTTCGGCATCTACGCGGTCGGTACCGGCCGCATCTGCGTGGCCGCGCTGAGCCAGAAGAACCTGGACTACGTGACCCAGGCCGTGGCGACCGTGCACAAGGGCTGAGCCCCGCGGTCCCGCACCGAGCCGGAAGCGCCTGCGCTTCCGGCTTTTTTGTGCCTGCATGGGGGCCGTGTCGGCCCGCGCCGGCATGGTCGCGAAACACCATTGATCGAAATCTACCGCGCAACCCGCGACAATGGCGGCCCCTTCTCACGCAAGGCCGTCCTGCCCATGTCGCGAACGTCGCTGACCCGCTTCCTGATCGAAGAACAGCATGCCGGGCGTATCGGCCCGGAGCTGCGCCAGCTCATCACGATCGTGTCCCGCGCCTGCAAGCGCATCTCCATCGCGGTCAGCAAGGGCGCTCTCGGCGGCGTGCTCGGCGATGCCGGCACCGGCAACGTGCAGGGCGAAGCGCAGAAGAAGCTGGACGTGCTCAGCAACGACATCCTGCTCGAAGCCAACGCCTGGGGCGGCCACCTCGCCGCCTGCGCTTCGGAAGAGATGGACCACTGCCAGCCGGTGCCCGACAAGTACCCCAGCGGCGATTTCCTGCTGCTGTTCGATCCGCTGGACGGCAGCTCCAACATCGACGTCAACGTCTCGGTCGGCACCATCTTCTCGGTGCTGCGCGCGCCCCCAGGCACCGACAAGCCCGGCGACGAGCACTTCCTGCAGCCGGGCACCGCGCAGGTCGCCGCCGGCTACTGCATCTACGGCCCCAGCACGATGCTGGTGCTGACCCTGGGCCACGGCACCCACGCCTTCACCCTGGAGCGCGAGGAGGGCAGCTTCCTGCTGACCCAGGCCGACATGCGCATCCCCGAGGACACCGCCGAGTTCGCGATCAACATGTCCAACCAGCGCCACTGGGAAGCGCCGATGCAGCAGTACGTGGCCGACCTGCTGGCCGGCAGCGAGGGCGTGCGCGGCAAGAACTTCAACATGCGCTGGATCGCCAGCATGGTCGCCGACGTGCACCGCATCCTCACCCGCGGCGGCATCTTCATCTATCCCTGGGACAAGAAAGACCCGGGCAAGGCCGGCAAGCTGCGGCTGATGTACGAAGCCAACCCGATGGGCATGCTGGTGGAGCAGGCCGGCGGCGCCGCCAGCACCGGCCGCGCACGCATCCTCGGCCTGCAGCCGGAGCAACTGCACCAGCGCGTGCCGGTGTTCCTGGGCTCGAAGAACGAAGTGGCCGAGGCGGTGCGGTATCACCTGGAGCACGACGCGTCGAATGGCTGAGCGGCGCCTTGGTCGGCGGCGCGGGCAGGACGTTGCTCCGTCTTCGCTCTCATCCGGCCGCTGTCTGCCGCGCAAGGCATCGCATAGGCGTTTTGCCTGATGCGAGGTGACGCCGTGGTACTTCAGGCGAGGAGCGAGCGGATCGGCGGCGTCGATGCCAATCGATTCCTCCAGATCTGTGAGACGCTGGGCTAGCCAGTCGCTGCGTGCACGCTGCCACGCAGCGCACATTGCAGCCAATCAGGTGTCAGGAGACCTAACATGCTCAAACGATGGCTTGCCGCCCTCTTCGCACTATTTGCCGCCGCTTCCCCGGCGGCAGCCGACTCGTGGCGGGAGGGAGGCCTCTACGCGACCAGTCGGCAGGAGGGTGGCTACGTATTGCTCAAGATCCTCAAGCTGGACGCGGATGGCGTACATGTGCGCGTCTACAGCAACGTTTACTCAGTGCCGCCCAAAGCGGTCGACACGTCCACCCTATATCTCGCTGGCGACAATCGACACGATGATGAACCCTTGGGCATGGGCCACCTCCCGATCTCCAGAGCCTCTTTCGCTGGTTGGGATCTTCATTTTGTCCAGCAGTCCTCGGTAACCGAGGAAGAACTCGAGGGCTACCGGATCTGGCAGGAAGCGCAGGGCGGCTATTTCTAGCACGGCCGCATGCGCTCCGCGTTGCGCCGGCAGTGGCGAACGACACGGATGAAAATCGAACGGATCAGGCCGGCGGACACTGCACGACGGCTCGACTGCGGTAGGGTAGCGGCGTCCGGCGCCAGCAGAGCGCGTTGATCGCCGGCGGTCGTCGCGTGCACCTGGTCGTCCCGGGCGGGAGGAACCCCATGAACCAGACCCTCGTCGTGTTGTTCTTCTTCGCCACCGCACCGGTCGCGCTGATGCCCACGGTCATCGCGCTGTTCACCCGCCACCGCTGGCGGCGGCGGATCGTGCTGGTCAACCTGGCGCTGTGGACGCTGCTGTTCTTCGCCGCCCGCAGCTTCACCCTGTACAACTCCAGCCGCTTCGAGCTGCCGACCCTGCTGGCGCTGGCGGTGTGGCTGGCGCTGTTGGGCATCGCGATCCGCGGCACGCCCGGGTCATCCAAGCGCTCCTAGCCACCGACAGCGCCCGCACGCCTGGTCGGTGCGCGATGGGGCGATCGCGGCGGCGAACCGCTATCGCCCAGGCCGATCTCAAGGCCACGCGGACCGCGCTCGCTGCGTGTTTGCGGTGCCGCAGCGCTCACGACCCTTGCACGCCATCGCGACGTCAGGCCCATCGCGCCCGATCCACAGTGAGGTTTTACTGACGGAGTCGGACCATGTCCCTGCGCGCCTTCGGCCTGAACTGCTCGCTCAAGCGCGGCACTGCGCCCTCGTCCACCCAGCGCCTGCTGGATCAGATCCTGCAGGCACTGGCCGCGCACGGCGTGCAGGGCGATTCGGCGCGTGTGGCCGACTTCGACGTGCGCCCCGGCGTACGTGCCGACGAAGGCGACGGCGATGCCTGGCCGCAGCTGCGCCAGCGCGTGCTGGATGCAGACATCTTCGTGCTGGCCACACCGATCTGGGTCGGCCATCCGTCGAGCCTGGCGCAGCGCGTCCTGGAGCGCATGGATGCGTTTCTCGGCGAAATCGGCGACGACGGCGTGTATCCGACCTTCAACCGCGTGGCCATGGTCGCGGTGGTGGGCAACGAGGATGGCGCGCACAAGGTCAGCGCCGATCTCTACCAGGGGCTGACCGACTTCGGTTTCAGCGTCGCCGCCGGCAGCCCGCCGTACTGGGTCGGCGAGGCGATGGGCAGCACCGACTACCAGGATCTGAAACAGACGCCGAAGGTGCTGGCCGACACCATCAAGACCGCCGCCAGCAACGCCGCGCACCTGGCGCGCCTGCTCAAGGCCAATCCGTACCCACCGCCGCTGGCCTGAGCGTTCCGCCGCGTCGGAGCGCCAGTGGCACGGAGCCGCTGCGCTGCGGCTGCAACCCTGCGAAATCGCTGGTAAGGTCGCGCGATGTCCGACCTGCATCCCGATTTCATCGAAGTGTTCGATGGCGCCATGTCCCGCGAGGACTGCGCCGCCATCCTGCGCCGCCTGCGCGGCAGCACCCAGTTGCGGCCCGGCGAGGTCGGCAGCGGCGTGTTTCCCGAGCTCAAGCGCAGCCGCGACCTGCGCATCAGCGGCCTGGAACCGTGGCGCGACGTGGAACAGCGGCTGCAGCAGGCCGTGTTCGGCGGGCTGCTCGGCTACCTGCGCAAGTACCCGCAGACCCTGATCTCGCCGCTGATGCTGCAGGTGCCCGGCGCCGACGGCCAGCCGCACCGGCTCGGCGCCGACGATTTCGCCCTGCTCGACGACGCCGCGCTGTCCAACCTGGCGCGCACCTGCCTGCGCCCGGGCGCGATCAACCTGCAGTGGTACGAAGCGGGCGAGGGCGGCTACCCGTACTGGCACTGCGAACTGTACCCGCGCGATCCGAGTGCCGAGACCCTGCACCGGCACCTGCTGTGGACCCTGTACCTCAACGACGATTTCGACGAGGGCGAGACCGAGTTCCTGTTCCAGCAGCGCAAGATCGTCCCGCGCGCCGGCAGCCTGCTGATCGCCCCGACCGCCTTCACCCACACCCACCGCGGCAACCGCCCGCAACGCGGCGACAAGTTCATCGCGACGAGCTGGATCCTGTTCCAGTCGGCGCAGGCGCTTTACGGCAGGGAATAGGGAATGGGGAATGGGGATTCGTCAAAAGCAGGGATTCGGGAGTGGGGATTGGGGATTCGTAAAAGCTGCTTTCTTGGTGGCTGAATTGCAGTGGCTGCGTCGGGCCGCCGCGACGCGCCGCTCTTGCTAATCCCCAATCCCGAATTCCGAATCCCTGCCCCATTGCGAATCCCCAATCCCGAATCCCCAATCCCCGCTCAAAACAACACACCCTGCGGCGACGGCGGGCGCGGCGGCTGCGGTTTGACGAAGTGGCTGCAGTCCAGGCGGCGACGCGGGGACTCGGCATAGCCCAGCCGCTTGTGCGCCAGCGCGAAGCGCCGCGCCAGCAGGTCGGCGTAGACCCCTTCGCCGCGCATGCGCTTGCCGAAGGTGCTGTCGTAGTCCTTGCCGCCGCGCAGTTGCTGCACCGTGCTCATCACGTGCGCGGCGCGGTCGGGATGGTGCGCCTGCAACCAATCGCGGAACAGCGGCGCCACTTCATGCGGCAGGCGCAGCAGCACGTAGCCGGCGGACTCGGCGCCGGCCTCGCGGGCCGCCTCCAGCACCGCTTCCAGCGCATGGTCGTTGATCCACGGGATCACCGGCGCCACCATCACCCCGACCGGGACACCGGCCTCATGCAGGGTGCGCATCGCGCGCAGTCGCGCGTGCGGGGCCGAGGCGCGCGGCTCCAGCCTGGCCGACAGCCGTGGATCCAGCGAGGTCACCGAGAAGTGCACGCTGACCAGGTTGTCGCGGGCCAGCGGCGCCAGCAGGTCCAGGTCGCGCTCGACCAGCGCGTTCTTGGTGATCAGCGAAAACGGGTGGCGGGTTTCGGCGAAGACCTCGATCAGGCGCCGGGTCAGCTGTAGCTTGCGCTCGATCGGCTGGTAGGCGTCGGTGTTGATGCCCAGCGCGATCGGGCTGGGCACGTAGCCGGGCTTGGCCAGCTCACGGCGCAGCAGCTCCGGGGCATTGGTCTTGGCGAACAGGCGCGTCTCGAAATCCAGCCCCGGCGACAGGTTCAGATAGGCGTGGCTGGGGCGGGCGAAGCAGTAGCTGCAGCCGTGCTCGCAGCCGCGGTACGGGTTCACCGACTGCGCGAACCCCACGTCCGGCGACTGGTTGCGGCTGATGATGCTGCGTGCGGTCTCCTCGCTCACCTGGGTGCGCAGGCGCGGGGCGGCGAATTCCTCGCTGTCGTCGGGGTGCCAGCCGTCGTCCTCGGCCTGGCTGACGGTCCGTTCGAAGCGGCCCGGCAAATGGCTGCCGGCGCCGCGGCCCTTGATGGCGATGCTCATCGGCATAGGCTACGCGGCAGGCGTCTCGGCGGATGCGACGGCACCGACGGCGGCGCTGAATCTTTCAGGCCACGCAGGCAGCGTGGCTCATCTCCGCCCGTTGCGCACGGCGGCGCAGCAGATCGACGTTCCACGGCGGGCCGGCGACCTGTCGCTCTTCGGCGATGACGCTGCCATTCGCCGAACCGGGGCCTCGTCGCGGGCGCACGCGAACGCCCTCGCCTTGGCGTCACCCGGTTGCCGCGAACGCCTGCTGTCATGCACCCGCAGTGCAGCGCAGGGTCGCAGAGCGGATGGCTGCCAGCGCGCCAGACAGCAAACCCACGCGATCCGGGCGGTCGCCGCGGTGCCGGGCCGGCATCGCCTTCGCCGCAACCTCCGCGTCACCCTCTAGAATCCGCCGATGCTCGTGATCGCGACTCTGCAGAACACCTGGGACCGGCTGACCGGCATCCCGCACATCGGCGCCTACCTCACCGCCGCCTACCTGCTGTACATCCTGTGGCTGAGCGGCTGGATCGTGCTGCAGAAACGCGAGCCGGCGGCGACGCTGAGCTGGGTGCTGTCGCTGGCCGCCTTGCCCTACCTGGGCTTCGTCATCTACTACCTGCTGGGCCCGCAGAAGGTGAAACGGCAGCGCCTGCGCCGCGGCCGCTCGCGCTCGGGCATGGAGCACTACAGCAGCGTCTGCCCACCCGACGCCGACTGCACCGAGCTGGCCAAGATCGCCCAGGCCACCACCGGCCTGGCGCCGAGTTCGGCCACCGCGGTGCAGTGGCTGGTCGACGGCGCCGCTACCTACGAGGCGATCCTGCGCGACATCGGCGCCGCGCAGCACCATGTGCACCTGGAGTACTACATCTTCAATCCCGACCGCACCGGCACGCGCATCCGCGACGCGCTGGTCGAGCGCGCTCGCGCCGGGGTTCGGGTGCGCCTGCTGCTGGATGCGGTCGGCTCCTCGCAGGTGCGCAAGCGCTTCCTGCGGCCACTGCTGGAGGCCGGCGCCGAGGTGGCCTGGTTCCATCCCACCCAGTTGCTGCGGCCGTTCAAGTTCAAGCGGCCCTGGGTCAACCTGCGCACCCACCGCAAGATCGTGGTGATCGACGGCCGCATCGCCTTCACCGGCGGCATCAACGTCACCGACGAGGAGAACGAGGCGCTGCGCGCCGACGCCTACCGCGACCTGCACCTGCGCTGCGAAGGCCACGTGGTGCGCAGCCTGCAGCTGGTGTTCGTGGAGGACTGGCTGTACGCCACCCGCCAGGGCCGCGACGCCTTCGACATGGCGCGGATCTGGCCCAGCGACATGCCCAGCCGCGATGCCGGCACGATCCAGGCGCAGGTGCTGGTGTCGGGGCCGGATTCATCGTGGGAGAGCATCCATCGCCTGCAGGTGGCGGCGATCCACGAGGCGCAACGGCGGGTGTGGCTGGTCACGCCGTACTTCGTGCCGGGCGAGGCCGCGCGCATGGCGCTGACCTCGGCGGCGCTGGGCGGGCTGGACGTGCGCCTGCTGGTGCCCAAGCGCAGCGACTCGCGGCTGGTGACCTTGGCCGCGCGCTCCTACTTCGACGAACTGCTGCAGGCCGGCGTGCGGATCTACGAGTACGGCCCGCGCATGCTGCATACCAAGGCGTTGATCACCGACGAGGACCTGTGCCTGGTCGGCAGCGCCAACTTCGACAACCGCAGTTTCCGGCTCAATTTCGAGGTCGCCACGCTGTTCCGCGACCGCGGGCTGACCCGGCAGCTGGCCGAGCTGCTGGAAGGCGAGATGGCCGACGCGGTGCGCGTGCGCGACGACCGCAAGCGCTCGCTGTGGCGCTACCGGCTGCCGGAGGCGGTGGCGCGGCTGACCTCGCCGCTGCTGTAAGCGCGGCGCCCCGGCGCCAGGAGCGGTGCACGCCGGCCGCGGTGCCACGTGGAACCGGCACGCCCGGCGGCGCTACACTGCGCCATCCTTGGGGAGATCGTCATGTACTGGCTCTTTCTGCCGCTCGCGCTGGGTGCTTTCGTTCTGGCGTTCACGACGCCGCACATGTGGTTGCTGGTGGTGAGCCTGCTGGCCGCGCTGGCCTTTCTGCTGGCCTGGGCGCGCGGCTGGTACGTGGCCAAGATCGGCGACGCCAGCCAGCGCGACGCGATGCCGATGATCGACCCGGCCGAACTGCGCCGCCTGCGCGAGCAGGCCGAGGCGCGCCGCGCCGCGGCCGCCGCCAGCGACGACGCCGCGGCACCGTAAGCGGTTCGCCGGCGATGACCAAGCTGAGCGTCAACGTCAACAAGATCGCGGTGCTGCGCAATTCGCGCGGCGGCGACCTGCCCAGCGTGCTCGACGCCGCGCGTGCCTGCCTGGACGCCGGCGCGCACGGCATCACCGTGCACCCGCGCCCGGACCGGCGCCACATCCATGCCGAGGACGTGCTGGCGCTGGCCGAACTGACCCGCGAGCGCGGCGTCGAATTCAACATCGAGGGCAACCCGTTCGCGCCGCCGCGTCCCGGCTATCCGGGACTGATCGCGCTGTGCGCGCAGACGCGTCCAGCGCAGGCCACCCTGGTGCCCGACGGCGACAGCCAACTCACCTCCGACCATGGCTTCGACTTCGGCCGGGACAGCGACCGCCTGCGCCCGCTGATCGCCGAACTGAAAGCCCTGGGCTGTCGGGTCAGCCTGTTCGTCGATGCCGACAACCCGGATCTGGCGGTGGCGGCCGAGCTGGGCGCCGACCGCATCGAGTTGTACACCGGTCCCTATGCCGCCGCATGGGAGCAGGGCGACAGTGCGGCGGCCGCGCCGTTCGCTGCTGCCGCACGCCGCGCGCAGGCTGCCGGGCTCGGCGTCAACGCCGGCCACGATCTGGCCCAGGCCAATCTCGGCGCGTTCCTGGAGACGGTGCCGCAGGTGCTGGAAGTGTCAATCGGCCACGCGCTGATCGGCGAGGCGCTCTACGCCGGGCTCGACGCCACGGTGAAGGCGTATCTGGCGGTGCTGGCCGGGGCACGCTGAGCCAGGCCAGCAGCGCGGCCTGGCTCCCTGGAACTTGCCCGCGTCGCGGGCGCAGCGATCGCGTGTAGCTAAGGTTGTCGCGATCGGCGCAATCCGATCAACCTGGGCGTTCGCTGCCTCCCGCAAGCGGAAACGCGCGAGTTCCCGACGCACGCGACGCCACCGGCAATGGTGGCGTCGCACCACAGACCGCCTGTTACTGCACGAAGCCGATGCGCTGGACGTCGGCGTTCTTGGCCGCCGCCAGCACCTTGGCCATGGCCTCGTAGTCGGCGTCCGGGCTGGCATCGATGCGCAGTTCGGGCGGATTGCCGGCCGCCTGCGCCATCGCTTCCTGCAGCCGGGGCTGCAGATCGCGCAAGGCCAGCGGCGCGGCATTCCAGAACAACTGGCCACTGGCGTCCAGGCGCAACTGGATCGGGTCCGGTGGCGGCAAGGGCCTGGACAGTGCCGGCGTCCGCTGCGGCAGGTCCATGGCGATCGTCCGCGTCAGCATCGGCGCGGTGACGATGAAGATGATCAACAGCACCAGCATCACATCGACCAGCGGGGTGACATTGATCTCCGCCAGCGGTCCCCGATTCCCTGCAGCACTGAACGCCATGGCCAGCCTCCTGTGGGTGTGGTGTCGCGTCACCAGCCTACACCCGTGTCGCGGCGGTGCGCGAGGGGGGCGACAGCCGGACGTGCTTCGGCTTGGCACCGCGGAGCGTCCAGTCGCTCAGGTCAGGAGGGGGGCGAACGCGCGGGGCGTCCAGCGACGCTGGACGGCACGTCACGCCACACGCCAGGCCGACGGCGGACATCGTCGCAACGGGCAGTGCAGCCAACCGTGCACGCACAAAAAAACGCCACCGTTGCCGGTGGCGTTTGCAGTCGCGTCATGACTGAGGTGTAGCGGTGAAGCGAATTGCGGTGAAGCTTATTGCTGCACGAAGCCGATCTTCTTCATGTCCGAGTTCTTGGCGGCGGCCAGCACCTTGGCCATCACTTCGTACTCGGAATCCGGATTGGCATCGATGCGCAGTTCCGGCTGGTTGGTCGGATCGCGCTGGACTTCGTTTTCCATCATCTGCGGGAGCGCACTCACCGCCACCGGGCTGTTGTTCCAGAACACCTGGTTCGACGCATCGATCCGCAGATCGATCGGCGGCGGCGGATCGCGCAACTGCGGCGGCGGGTTGATGACCCGCTGCGGCAGATCCACGTCGATCGGGTACGTCATGATCGGCGCGGTCACGATGAAGATGATCAACAGCACCAGCATCACGTCGACCAGCGGCGTGACGTTGATGTCGGCCATGGGACCACGGCCGCCTCCTGAGCTGAACGCCATGGCTCAGTTCCCCTTCTCTTTGGTCGCAACGAAGCCGACGTCCAGCATGCCCTGACTCTGCGCGATCTTGGTGATCTCGTTGATCGTGCGCATCTTGGTGGTGCGGTCGCCACGCAGGTTGAGCGGCGGCTGCGGGGTCTGCTGTGCAGCGGTCGAGAAGCGCGACTCCAGGGCTTCCTTGGAAATCGGCTCATCGTTCCAGTACAGCGACCCATCCTCCTTGACCGCCAGGGTGATCGGATTCGGACGCTTGTCGTCCTTGTCCGGATCCTGCTTCAAGTTGGCTTGGGGCAGTTCCACCTTGACCTTGTGGGACATCAGCGGTGCCGTGATGATGAAGATGATCAGCAGCACCAGCATCACGTCCACGAGGGGCGTGACGTTGATGTCGGCCATGGGGCCGCCGCTGTTACCACTACTGAAAGCCATAACGGGCTCCGTTAACGTTGCGTGGACGACTTAGCCGGGATCAGCGAACGCGCGAACCGGTGGCGAAGAAGTCGTGCAGGTCGTGAGCGAAGGTGTCGAATTTGGCGATCACCGAGCTGTTGACCTTGCTGAAGAAGTTGAAGGCGAACACGGCCGGGATCGCGACGAACAGACCGATCGCGGTCATGATCAGCGCTTCACCGACCGGGCCGGCCACGGCGTCGATCGAGGCGGAGCCGGTGGCACCGATCTTGATCAGCGCGCCGTAGATGCCCCACACCGTACCCAGCAGACCGACGAACGGCGCGGTCGCACCGACGGTCGCCAGCAGGGTCATGCCCGACTGCAGCTTGGTGCTTTCGCGGGTTACGGCCTGACGCAGGGCGCGGTCGACGAACTCCGAACGGCTCAGGGTCTCGCCCAGGCCGGTGCCGGTGCCGGCTTCGGCGCGCTGGT
Source organism: Xanthomonas sp. LMG 12460 (assembly GCF_009192895.1). NCBI lineage: Bacteria > Pseudomonadati > Pseudomonadota > Gammaproteobacteria > Lysobacterales > Lysobacteraceae > Xanthomonas > Xanthomonas sp. LMG 12460. Next base: position 34,688 of record NZ_NKUH01000042.1, read on the forward strand.
GGTGCGCGGCGGCCTGCGCGGCGTCCAGGGCGATCTTCGAGAACGGCTCGGAGGCCGGCTGCTCTTCCATCGCACGGATGGCGTCCTGGGCGTTCGGGGTGTCCCAGAACAGGCTGGTGACGCGGTCGGCCTGGCTCTTCAGACGGGTGGCGCGGAAGATGTTGATGATCGTCCAGTACCAGGACGAGGCGGACATGATGATCAGGGTGATGAGCACCACCCAGGAGACGGCGAAGTCACCCGGCTTGGAGGTCATTTCGGTGATCAGGTGCTCGAAGCCCATCTGCGACAGGGCGTTCGATGCGTTGTTGCCCCCCGCAGCAGCGGCGATGAAAATTTCCTGCAGCATGACGCTTACCTTTGTTGTGTGTGGTGGTGATGAGGGTGGTGCAAAGAGTAGACAGGGTTTGCGGACCGGCGGTGCGCCGGTCCGCGCAACCTTTGTATCAGTTCAGCGCGAAGTTGACCGGGACGCGGACGCGGCCGGCGGTCTTCTGTCCATTGACGACAGCGGCATTGAACCGCCACTTGCGCGCTGCTTCCATGGCGGCGCGGTCCAGGTCGCGGTTGCGGCTGGATTTCTCGACGGCAACGTTCGTGACGTTACCACTGGCATCGACATCGATGATCAGGATCACCTCACCCTGCGCGCCCGACCGGAATGCAGCCGGCGGGTACTTCGGCGGGTTCATGTTCTTCGACGAAATATCGACGCTAGCGCTGATGTCGGAGGGTGCGGCCGGCGGCGCAGGCGGCGAC
>NZ_NKUH01000043.1:0-64269 GCF_009192895.1 Xanthomonas sp. LMG 12460
CCCTGCCTCGCGCCCTCCGCGCTGCGCGCTCCGGGTCCGCGTCCATCACGGGGATCCGCGGAAGGGGCATCCTGCCCCTGCCGCGGACGGCGTACATCCATGTACGCCGCCCTTCGGGTGTTTCCCCGCGATGGCCGCCGCTTCGGAAGGGAACCCAGTAAGTCAAAAACAAGGGCAACAGCAACATCCAAAGCCAAGCGATCGCGACTGCTACAGCGACTCGCGGTGATCAGTGTCCGGGCACGATGTGGGAAGGACTCTCGTGCATTTTGTGGGATCAGTCCCGACAGCCTCGGACCTTCTCGCCTCAGTCGCCCAGCCGCACCACCAGCTTGCCGAAGTTGCCGCCGCTCAGCATGTCGATGAAGGCCTGTGGCGCGTTTTCCAGCCCGTCCACCACGTGCTCGCGGTAGCGTACGCGGCCGTCGGCCAGCCAGGCGCCCATCTCGCGCAGGAACTCCGGGTACAGCTTGACGAAGTCGCCGACGATGAAGCCGCGCAGGGTCAGGCGCTGGCGCAGCACCTGGCCCATCAGTGCCGGCATCCGGTCCGGCCCCGGCGGCAAGGCGCCGTTGGCGTTGTAGGTGGCGATGGTGCCGCACACCGGCACCCGCGCGAAATCGTTGAGCAGCGGCAGCACCGCATCGAACACGTGGCCGCCGACGTTCTCGAAGTACACGTCGATGCCGTCGGTCGCGGCGGCGCGCAACTGCTCGGCGAAGTCCTTGGCGCGGTGGTCCAGGGCCACGTCCACGCCCAGTTCCTCGCGCAGGTAGCGGCACTTATCCTCACCGCCAGCGATGGCGATCACCTTCGCCCCGCGCAGTTTGGCGATCTGCGCCACGGTGGCGCCGACCGGGCCGGTGGCCGCGGCGACCGCGACGGTCTCGCCCGGCTGCGGCTTGCCGATCTCGTGCAGGCCGGCGTAGGCGGTGAAGCCGGGCATGCCGTACACGCCCAGCGCGGTGCTCGGCGGCAGCGGCGAGTTGGGGTCGAGCTTGCGCCGCAGGCTGGCGCCGTCGACGACCAGATGGGTCTGCCAGCCGCCGTTCTGCACCAGCACCAGATCGCCTGGTGCGTGGTCGGGGGAGTTGGATTGCAGCACCTCGGCCACGGTGCTGCCGACCATGGTCTCGCCCAGTTGCACCGGCGGCGCGTAGGACGGCGCATCGCTCATGCGCCCGCGCATGTACGGGTCCAGCGACAGCCAGCGGTTGCGCAGCAGCACCTGGCCGGGGCCGGGTGGCGCCAGCGGCGCCTGTTCGGTGCGGAAGTTGTCGGTGCCCGGTGCGCCCTGCGGACGCGAGGCGAGGACGATGCGGGTGGTGTGGGTGGGGGCGGTCATGCGGTTTCCTCGCTTGCGGTATTCAATTGCGCGATGTCCTCGGCCGACAGCTGCAGGCGTGCGGCGGCGAGCAGGTCCTGCAGCTGCTCCAGGCTGGTCGCGCTGGCGATCGGCGCGACGATGCCGGGCCGCGCCATCAACCAGGCCAGCGCCACCTGCGTGGGCGCGGCGCCATGCTTGCCGGCGATGTCGTCGAGCGCGGCGAGGATGCGCAGGCCGCGCGCGTTGAGATAGCGCGCGACCACGCTGGCGCCGCGCGCCTGGCTCTTGCCCGCGTCTTCGGCCTGACGGTACTTGCCGCTGAGGAAGCCGCTGGCCAGCGCGTAGTAGCACAGCACGCCCAGGCCTTGTTCGCGCACCAGCGGCTCCAGCTCGGCCTCATAGCCGGCGCGGTCGTACAGGTTGTACTCCGGCTGCAGCGTCTCGTAGCGGGGCAGGCCATATTGCGCGGAGACGTTCAGCGCCTCGCGCAGGCGCGCGGCGCTGTAGTTGGAAGCACCGATGGCGCGCACCTTGCCCTGTTCGATCAACCGCCCGAACGCCGCCAGCGTGGCTTCCAGCGGCACCGAATCGTCGTCTGCGTGCGCCTGGTACAGATCGATGACGTCGGTCTGCAGGCGCTGCAGCGAGTCCTCCGCGGCGGCGGCGATGGTGTCGGCCGACAGGCCCGGGCGTTCGGCCCACTTGCCGACCTTGGTCGCGATCAGCACCTTGTCGCGCTTGCCGCTGCGCTTGAGCCACTGTCCGATCAGCGTTTCCGATTCGCCGCCGTGATTGCCGGGGACCCAGGCCGAGTAGATGTCGGCGGTGTCGACGAGATTGCAGCCGGCCTCGACGAAGGCATCGAGCAGGGCGAAGGAGGTCTTGGCGTCGGCGCTCCAGCCGAACACGTTGCCGCCGAACGCCAGCGGTGCCGCATGCAGGCCGGAGCGGCCGAGTTCGCGCGTGTGCAGCATGGAAAACGCTCCACTGTGGGGAAAGGCGACAGGATAGTCGCCGGGGGTCGAAGGATCGGCCAATGCTCGCGAAAACAGCGTTCCGCCGGCGTGATTCGCGCTAACGGGAGCGCAACATTCGGGCTTGTCGGGCCGCATGCTAGGCTCGCCCCACCTCCTCTTGCGGATGCCTGCCATGACGCTTCGAACCTCGCTCGCCTGCGCCTGTACTCTGGCCGTCGCCACCGCCTTGCTCGCCCCTGCCGCGCAGGCGATCAAGCCTGCCGACACCGCGACGCTGCCGGCGCCGGACGCGTCCCTGCAGGCGGCGATCAACGGCAGTTGGCGCGACCGCGCCAACGTCGCCCGCGACGCTTACCGCCATCCCGGCCAGACCCTGGCGTTCTTCGGCATCAAGCCGACCCAGACGGTGATCGAGGTCACCCCGGGCGGCGGCTGGTATGCGGAGATCCTGGCGCCGTACCTGCGCGAGCACGGCCAGTACATCGCTGCGGTGGTGGATCCGACCGCCGTGCCGGAAGGGCGCGGCCGCGACTACCAGCAGAAGGCGCGCGCCGGCCTGGAGCAGAAGTTCGCCGCGGCACCGGCGCAGTACGACCACGCGCGCATCGTCGCGTATGCGCCGAACGCACCGGTGTTCGGCCCGCCCGGCTCGGCCGATCTGGTGCTGACCTTCCGCAACGTGCACAACTGGCGCATGGCCGGCCAGGCCGAGGGCATGTTCAAGGGCTTCTACAACGTGCTCAAGCCCGGCGGCGTGCTCGGCGTGGTCGAGCACCGCGCCAAGGCCGACGTGCCGGCCGACGACAAGAGCGGCTATGTCGGCCAGGCGCAGGTGATCGCCATGGCCGAGGCGGCCGGCTTCAAGCTGGCCGGCAAGAGCGAGCTCAACGCCAATCCGCGCGACACCAAGGATTATCCGGGCGGCGTGTGGACGCTGCCGCCGAGCAACCAGCACGAGGCCGCCGATGATGCCAAGTACCAAGCGATCGGCGAGAGCGACCGGATGACCCTGAAGTTCGTCAAGCGCTGAGCCGGCGCACGAGCGGCGCGGCGCGGACGCATGGGACAATGCCTGCGCCGCGCCGTGCGGCGCAGGCCCGCCGCCGTTCCCGTCGATGCTGATCGCCTTCAACAAGCCCTTCAACGTGCTGTGCCAGTTCACCGACCGCAGCACGCCGCCGCGGCGCACCCTGGCCGAGTTCGGCCTGCCCGCCGACGTGTATGCGGCCGGACGCCTGGACTACGACAGCGAGGGCCTGCTGCTGCTGACCGACGATGGCGCATTGGCGCACCGTCTGACCGATCCCCGGCACAAGCAGCCCAAGACCTACTGGGTGCAGGTGGAAGGCGCGCCGCAACCGGAGCAGGTGCAGCGCCTGCGCGACGGCGTGCTGTTGAACGACGGCCCGACCGCGCGGGCCGAGGTGACGTTGCTGGACGCGCCGCCATCGCTGTGGCCGCGCGATCCCCCGGTGCGCTTCCGCAAGAGCGTGCCCGATGCCTGGTTGCAGGTCGTGCTGCGCGAAGGCCGCAATCGCCAGGTGCGGCGGATGACTGCCGCGGTCGGCTTGCCGACCCTGCGCCTGGTGCGTGCGGCGATGGGCGCGCACCGCCTGGACGGGTTGGCGCCGGGGGCCTGGCGCGCGCTGTAGTGCGTGTTGTGCCGAATGACGCGTACGTTGGAAAAGCAGAGGCGCGGCGAACCATAAAAAAAGCGACCGGGATGTCTCCCGGCCGCTGCGTTTCATGCGGCGGCTGCCGTCAGTGGCAGTGCGCGGATCTCACTCTTCGGTGGCGTCCTGCGCTGCGGCATTGCGGCGCGTGCCGCGGGTGCTGGCGGCGCTGCGGCGCGCACCCACGTTGCCGCGCTTGTTGGCCGCTTCGATGCGCTGCGCATTGCCTTCGATCGGCGCGCCCTTGTCGCGCTGGCGCTTGCGGTAGATGGCGTAGCCGAGCAGACCCACACCCACGGCGGCAGCGGCGATCGCGATGGCCGGGTTGCGGCGCACGGCGGTGCGCGCGACCTTGGAGCCGGTCTTCACTGCACCCATCGCTGCGCCCGCCTTGAGCGCGCCCATCGCCTTGCCCGACTGCAACCACTTGTTCGCCTGCGGGCCGAAGTGCTTGAGGCTGTCGCCGGCGTGGCTGGCGAGATCCAGGGCGCGATCGGTGATGATGGTCAGCTTGCTCATGGGCGTCCCCTACTGGCAGGAATGAAGGGCTGCAGTGTCGCCGGCCTACCGTATACGGGGCGTTAGCGCAGCGCCGTGGATTCGTCTGCCGGCTGAATGCGGTGCGCCAGACCCACTAGGTGCCGCGCGGCTTGGCGCGGTGGCTGGCGGTGGCGGTCCAGGGGTCGTCCGGCCACGGGTGGCGCGGATAGCGGCCTTTCATTTCCTTCTTCACTTCCGGGTAGGTGCTGGACCAGAAGTTGCGCAGGTCCTGGGTGACCTGCAGCGGCCGCCCGCCGGGCGAGAGCAGGTGCAGCAGCAGCGGCACGCGGCCGTCGGCGATGCGCGGGGTGTCGGCCAGGCCGAACAGTTCCTGCAGCTTGACCGCCAGCACCGGCGGCTGCGGCTGCCCGGCATGGTCCAGGCTGTAGTCGATGCGCCGTTCCATGCCCGAGGGCACCGCGATGCGCACCGGGGCATGGCGGTCGATGGCCTGGCGGCGGTCCCACGGCAGCCGCGCCTTCAGCGCCTCGCCCAGCTCGTCCTCGCTCAGCGCATCGAGCCGGGTCTTGCCGGCGAAGGCCGGGCGCAGCCAGTCGTCGAGGCTGGCCAGCAGCGCGGCATCGCCCAGGTCCGGCAGCTCCAGTTCCGGCATCCACTGGCGCAGTCCCGCCACCCGTGCGCGCCATTGCGACAGGTTCTCGCTCCAGGGCAGCGCCTGCAGTCCCAGCTCGCGCACTGCCTCGGTCAGCGCCGCGGCCGCCTGTGCCGGTGCGACGCGGCCGGCGGGGCGGCTGTCGAGCACGATGCGATCGAAACGAGTTTCGCGCAGCGCCGTGAGCGCGCGCCGTTCCGGGTCCCAGCGCACCACGTCTTCCTGTGCGAAGCGCTGCGGAAACTGCGCGCGCAGGTAGCGCTCGTCCACCGGTGCGGCGCGCAGCAGCAACGCGTCCTTGGCCTCGTGGCGCAGCTCGGTGGCGACCAGCCAGGGCTCGCCGCGCAGGTCGCTGTTGTCGAACAAGCGCACGCTGCGGCCATTGGCCAGCTGGTAGCGCAGCGGATCGCTGGGGTGACGCGTGCCGATGCGGTCGGGAAAGGCGTGCGCCAGCAGATCGCCGAGTTCGTGCGCCTCCACGCTGTCCGGCGCGGCGGCGTCGCTGCGCAGGCGCCGTCGCCACTGCTTGGCGGCGGCATCGATCGCCGCCAGCGCGCTGCGGTTGGCGTCGTGCGGCACGCGGCCGCGGCGAAATGCGGCCAGGGCGCGCCAGCGCGCGGCCAGCGCATCGCCGCCCTGGCGTAGCGGATCGCGCGCTTCGATCAGCGCGGCGAGGTCGCAGGCCAGTGCCTGTGCGCGCGCATCGCCAGCGGCCAGCAGCATCGCCGCCAGCCGCGGATGCGTGCCCAGCGCGAGCATGCGCCGGCCGCTGGCGGTGATGGCACCACTCTCGGCGAGTGCGCCGAGCCGCTGCAGCAGCTCGCGGGCGGCGGCGAGTGCACCGGCCGGCGGCGGATCGACGAAGCGCAGGCCATCGCTACCCCAGGCGGCCAGTTCCAGCGCCAGCCCGGCCAGCTCCACCTGCAGGATCTCGGCGCGGCGTTGCGCCTCCAGGCGTTGCGATTGCGGCCACAGCCGGTAGGTCCAGCCGCTGGCGACACGGCCGGCGCGGCCGGCGCGCTGATCGGCCGAGGCCTGGGCGATGGCGGTCACGTCCAGCCGCGAGAAGCCGCTGTTGGGATCGTAGTGCGGCTCCCGCGCCAGCCCGGCGTCGATCACCACGCGCACCCCGGGCAGCGTCACCGAGGACTCGGCGACGTTGGTCGCCAGCACCACCCGCCGCCGCCCCTGCGGATCCGGCTGCAGCACCTTGCTCTGCTGTTCCACCGGCAACTCGCCATGCAGCGGCAGGACCTCCACTCCGCTCCCTTCTCCCCCCGGGAGAAGGTGGCGCGCAGCGCCGGATGAGGGTACGCCAGAGGCGGTGCCGGCTGGTGTAGCGCCCGACGCGGCACCTGCTGGAGCAACCCCCGCCGCTTCCAGCGCCGCCTGTACCCGCCCGATCTCGCGCTGCCCGGGCAGGAACACCAGCACGTCGCCCGGGTGCTGCTGCAGCGCGTGCTCGACCGCGCGCCGGGTCTGCGCCTCCGGCGATTCCTCGCGCCGCGCGGGAAAGTGCGCGATCTCCACCGGGAAGCTGCGCCCGGCGCTGGACAGCCGCGGCGCATCGAGGAACTGCGCCAGGCGCTCGCCGTCCAGCGTGGCCGACATCACTACGATGCGCAGGTCCTCGCGCACCTGCGCCTGCACGTCCAGGGCCAGCGCCAGGCCCAGGTCCGCGGCCAGGTGGCGCTCGTGGAACTCGTCGAACAGCAGCGCGCCGACGCCCTCAAGCATCGGGTCGTCCTGCAGCATGCGGGTCAGGATGCCCTCGGTGACCACCTCGATGCGGGTACGCGCGGACACCTTGTTCTCGAAGCGGATGCGGTAGCCCACGGTTTCGCCCGGCGTCTCGCCGCGCTGCCGGGCCATGAAGGCGGCGGCGCTGCGCGCGGCGACCCGGCGCGGCTCCAGCATCACGATGCGCCGGCCCTGCAGCCAGGGCGCGTCGAGCAGCGCCGGCGGCACCTGGGTGGTCTTGCCGGCGCCGGGCGGGGCTTCCAGCACCAGGCGCGGATGGGCGGCGAGGCTGTCGCGCAGTTGCGGCAGCAGCGGATCGATCGGAAACACGGCGGACGTCATCGGCAAAGGATACGTGGCCGCCGCGCCGCCGGGGAGCGGCGACAGGCGCGTGGCCCGTACAATTGGCTGCTGTCCCGGCTGATTCCCGCGCAACCGCATGACCCTGATCGACATCGGCGCCAACCTCACCCACGAGTCCTTCGACCGCGACCGCGACGCCGTGCTGCGGCGCGCCCGCGCCGCCGGCGTCGCGCAACTGGTGGTCACCGGCGCCAGCCGCGAGCACTCGCCGCTGGCGCTGCAACTGGCGCAGCAGCATCCGGGCGTGCTGTACGCCACCGCCGGCGTGCATCCGCACCACGCGGTGGAGTACACCGCCGAGTGCGATGCCGAACTGCGCGCGCTGCATGCGCACGCCGAGGTGGTGGCGGTGGGCGAGTGCGGCCTGGACTACTTCCGCGATTTCTCCCCGCGGCCGGCGCAGCACCGCGCGTTCGAGCGGCAGCTGCAGGTGGCGGTGGACACCGGCAAGCCGCTGTTCCTGCACCAGCGCGACGCCCATGCCGACTTCATGGCGCTGATGCGCCAGTTCGACGGCAAGCTCGGCCCGGCGGTGGTGCACTGCTTCACCGGCAGCCGCGAGGAACTGTTCGACTACCTCGACCGCGACTGGTACATCGGCGTCACCGGCTGGCTGTGCGACGAGCGCCGCGGCGCGCATCTGCGCGAGCTGGTGAAGCACATTCCCGCCGAGCGCCTGATGATCGAGACCGACGCACCGTACCTGCTGCCGCGCACGCTCAAGCCGACGCCGAAGGACCGCCGCAACGAACCGGCGTTCCTGGCGCACATCGTCGAGGAACTGGCACGCGACCGTGGCGAGGACGTGGCCACTGTCGCCGCGGCCAGCACTTCTGCCGCGCGGACATTCTTCCGTTTACCGATGCCGGGCTGAGTACGTCGACGCGGCGTTTCGTGTTTGGGGATTCGTGATTGGGGATTGGGGATGCGTAAAAGCGCGTTTGGCTGTACGCGTCTTTTGTGGGAGCGGCTTCAGCCGCGACCGGGCAACGCATCGCGGCGGATGGTCCGGTGGCCATGCCGATCCTCTGCGCGACCGTGCTGGCCGATGCGCCGGTGGAGATCCTGGACGGAATGGGCTGGCATTTTCTTGTGGGAGGGACTTCAGTCCCGACGCACGACGGTGTCAGTTGGCTTTAGTCTGCATTCGTCGCGGGTGAAGCCGCTGCTGCGCAGGTAACGCCATTGGCGGCACTACCGCCTCTCAATCGACCTGCGCGTCCTCGCGTTTGGCTTCCGCCATGGCTTCCGGCTCCAGTTCCTCGGCACTGCGGTTGAGCTTGACGAACACGCCCCAGGCGACCAGCAGCAGCGCCGCGCACAGGCCGACCGCCGAAGCGTAGGGCAGCTTGGACGGATCGTCGTGCATCAGTTCGAAGATCGACACCAGGGTCTCGATCGCCAGGGCGATGACGATGACCACGAAGAACCGCGACAGATAGCGACGCACCCGCGTCGGTCCGCTGACCTTGACGTCGCGCTGCACCTCCTCCTCGTAGATGGTCTGGCCCAGTTCCAGGGTCACCAGCGCCACCGTGAGCAGCCCGATCGCTTCCAGCACCACGTTGAAGCGGTCGCGCACCACCAGTTCGCCGCCCGGGGTCAGGCCGTGCCACAGCTCGAGCACGGCCATGCAGATCAGCCCGGCCGCGCACAGCAGGAACAGCAGGATGATGAGGAAATGCCCGCCGCGGAACAGTTTTTCCATGTGCGTGTCCGCTCGCTCGCCCCCTGTGTGGTGGGCGAGCATAGGCGCCAGGCGCGTCAGCGGCGCGCGAAGATGCAGGGCCGCCCTCGGGGCGGCTTGGCAACTACCCCGGAACACCACGGCAGGAGTGCGCATGGAAGGGGTGCGCTGCGCGCGGCGCCGGCTTTCCGCGGCAAACCTCAGCGCGCGGGCAGACCGGCCTGGTACGCCTGCAGGTGGCAGTACGCCGCCATCAGCAGCGGCGCGTCCTGCCCGGCGGCGCGGGCGCGGACCAGCATGTCGCCGACGATCTGCTGCGCCTCCACCTGCTGCCCGGCTTCCAGGTCGCGCAGCATCGACGCCTTCATCGGCGAGCCTGGTTGCGTCAGCAGGTGCAGCGCACTGGCCTGCGCTTCCTCCGGCACCGGTTCGCCGGCCGCCGCAGCCACCGCCGTGCACTCGGCATACAGGCCACGCACCAGCGCCACGCCATCGTCGCTGGCGACGATACGCCCGATCGGCGCACGCATCAGGCAGGTGGCCGCGGCCAGCGCGGTGAGGAAGGTGTACTTGATCCATTGCTCCTGTGCGATCCGCGGCGTGGCCAGATGGTCCACATCGGCTTGCGCGCAGGCCTCGGCCAGGGCGCGCACGCGCGCGCTGTCGGCGCCGCGGCCGTCGCGTTCGCCGAAGGTCAGCGAAGCCGGCTTGGCCAAGTGCTGGATCGCGCCGTCGGCGTCGAGCACCGCGCTGATGAAGCACAGCCCGCCGATCACCCGCTCCGCACCGAAGCGCGCATCCAGCGCCCGGTAGTGGCGCAGGCCGTTGAGGATCGGCAACACGCTGGTGCCGTCGTGTACCGCCGGCGCCACCGCGTCCAGCGAACTTTCCAGGTCGTAGGCCTTGCAGCTCAGCAGCACCAGATCGAACGGCCGCGCCTGTGCCGCGCTGTGCAGCGTCTCGGCGGTGAGCGTGCTCACCGCGATCGCCGCGTCGCCGCGCGGGCTGCGGATGCGCAACCCATCGCGTTGCAGGCGTGCGGCCCGTGGTGGTCGCACCAGAAAGCTGACATCGACGCCGGCCTGGGCCAGGCGTCCGCCGAAATAACCGCCGGTCGCGCCGGCTCCGAGAATCAAGATACGCATGAGACGTTGATAGAAAAGGGATAGGCGCTCAGTGCAGCGGCCTGGAGCCGTCCGGTGTACGCAGGCCCTCTGGGGGCGTGACTACCTCGGCAGGAACGGCTTCGAAACTTACCGCATCTACGCGCAGGCTGCGCTCCTCGCGGCGGTTGCCGACCTTGCCGCGATAGCCGAGCAGCAGGCCGCTGCGGTCTAGCCATAGCGTGCCGGAGGTCGTGCCGTCAGGGCCTTGCGCGGCGTCGTAGCGCCACCCCGTAGCCAAACGGCCGGCGATGAATTCCCCGGGCGCCGGCGCGCAGCGACCGCCAATCCTGGCGCAAGGATCGGCGGGATCGTACCAATAGGGGCCGCTGGCGTCGGCGATCGGCAGGCGATAGTCCCCGGAGTGGCTGACGAGCCAGCCGCGGCCGCGGGTCCCTGGGTTGATCAGATAGGCATCGGGCGCCTGCGTACCGACGAAGTCGATGCGGATGGCATCGCCACGCAAACGTACCTCGACCAGGACGGCGTCGCCTGCCTGTTTCGGACCCAGCGGACCCACGCCATAGGCGCGTGCCTGCAGGCGCGCCTGCAACGGCTCCGCTGCTTCGCTCTGCTCCTGCGCAGCTGCATCTCTGGGATCGGTTGTCGCAGCGATCAGCAAGCTAGCCAGCAACACCAAGATCGGTCGTTCAATGGTCAAGATTGCCAGCTTCGTAGATAGGGGATTGCATGCGTACCACCGCATAGGATTCGATCGGCAGGCGGCGATGGCCGCTGATTGGCTCTTCGAACAGCATTGAGGCAGGCGTATAGCTTTCGCCCCCGCTGACCAGATCCGACAGGCCGACGATGACGCGGTCGACGAAGGGCACGATCAACGGCATGTTGTAGGTAACCTTGATCTTGAGGATGTTGGCATCCTGCACATTGACCTGGCTGCCGCCGACGTTGGCGTTGCGGAACGCCAGGCTGTCGTTGGGCAGCGCGTAGCGGCCGTCGTACTGGCGTTCGCGGAACTCGTTGTAGGCGGCCCGGGTCGGTGCAATGACCTCGATTTTGGAAAACAGCTGCACTTCTGTGTAACGGATCTTCTGCTTTGTCAGCATGACGTTGGCGATGTCAGGCGATTGAGCGAACAGCGGCGTCAATCCGCCCGCCAATGCGTCTGCCATGTCATTCTTTCTGACGCCGTTGACCGCTCCAGCCCGGGCTGCCTGAAAAGCGGCATAGTCCAGCACTGTCTTGGTACGGTAGATCAGCACGAACTGGAAGATCACCAGGACCAGGAAGAGGAAAGTCGGGACGACGATGCAGAACTCGATCAGGGATTGACCATGCTGATGTCGCGGCGAATGTCGGAGTACGGTCACGAACGGTCTCCTGCGGGAGCGACGATGCCTGTGGCGATGGGAGATTCCGCGGGCAACCACGCCAGATGCTCGCCGCGGACGGGTTGCAACGCCTGCAGCGTACCGGGTGGCAGTTCGAGTGTGGCGTGGGCGTGCAGGCACAGGGCGCCACGCCAGGGACGCACACGCTCGCGCCAGTCCAGGACGCGGCCACCGCGATCGAAGAACAGCAGATCGAGCGGGTACGTCATGGCCAGGGTGTGCACGCTGTTGCACGGCTCGATCAGCAGGCCTTCGCCCGGCTGCAGCGTTGCGCGCCCAAGCAGGCCGCGCAGTCGCAACCACCACGTGTCAGCGCGCCATACGCTGTGCAGCAGCACCTGTCCCTCGCGTTGGAGTGTGCCGCACCTCACAGGATCCCCTGCTGCTTCATCTGCAAGTAGATGAAGTACGCCAGCACCACGAAAATCAACGGAAAGAAGAACAGCACCAGCGGCAGCATCATCTTGACCGGTGCTTCCAGCGCCAGCTTCTCCGCACGCAGGAAGCGCTCTTCGCGCCTTTGCATGGCTTGCGAGCGCAGGGTTTCGCTGAGGCTGGCACCGACCCGGTCGGCCTGGATCAGGGCACTGGTGAAGTTGGAGATCTGCGAGATATCCATGCGGTCGGCCATGCGGCGCAGCGCTTCGGCACGCGGCAGTCCGGCGCGCAGATCGCGCAGCATGCGCGAGAACTCCTGCGCCAACGGGCCGGGCGGACCCTTTTGCACCGATTGCTCGATCGCGCCGGTGATGTTGAGGCCCGCCTCCACCGCCATGGTGATGAAATCCAGGAATGTCGGCAGGTCGCGGACCACATGTTTGCTACGCTGCTTGCGTCGTTCGCCCAGCCACAGCGTGGGATACATCCATCCCAGCGGGATGCCGAACAGCAAACACATGCAAAACGCGCCGACGCTGAGCTTGCCGAGCAGCATCACGACGACGATGAAGACCACGCTGACCGTGCCGGCGGCGACGATGCGGGTCCCGTAGAGCTCTTCGGGGGTCAGCACGAAATCCTGGCCTGCCGACTGCAGGCTACGGTGGGCACGTTCCAATTGCGAGGACTTGAGGCGCGGTCCGACCACATGCGTGGCAGCCGTGACCAGGGGCCACAGCATGCGCAGGACCGACGGCAGCGGATCCTGATAGTTGCGGTCGTCCTGCGGTACCGCCTGCAACATGCCGCGCAGCGCGAACAGCACCAGGCCGACGGCGGTGACGGCCAGCACGGCGACAAGGGCAAGCATCCAGTTCATATATCGATCGTCATGATCTTGCGGCACATGCGATAGCCCAGATACTCCAGCACGCACATCAGGGCGATGACGCACCAACCAAGCAGCGTATGGAACATCGGGTTCATGGTTTCCGGGTAGAACAGCACCAGGAAGCCGACCAGTCCAGCTGGCAGCATCGCCATTACGATGCCCTGCAGGCGGCCCTGCGCAGTCAGCGCCTTGACCTTGCCTTCCATGATCAGCTTGCGGCGCAGGGTTTCGGCCAACGTGGACAGGCTTTCTGCGAGGTTGCCGCCGACCTCGCGCGAAATGCTGACGGCAGCCACGAACAGCTTCACGTCGGGAATGGGAACGCGGTTAGCGAAGTTTTCCAGTGCCTCGTCGGTCCGCACGCCCATGTGCTGCTCGCGCAGCACCAGGGCCAGTTCCTGCGCGAGCGGGGGCTGCCCGTCATGCGCCAGCGCCTCCAGCGCAGGGTTGAAGCCGACACCGGCGCGCAGGCTGCCGGACATCATCAGCAGGCTGTCCGGCAACTGCTGCTGGATCTGGTCGAGGCGGCGCTGCTTGAGCCACAGATACACCTTGCGCGGTGCGATCGCCAAAACGATCACGGCCACGACCGGCAGCAGCAGGTTGCCGCTGAGCAGCCACAGCAACAGCGGAATCAACAGCAGTACGACGCCGTTGGCGACGAAGAGCATCTGCGGATCGACGAACAGAAACATGTCCGCGAGGTTCAGGCGCGCCTGGTCGACGAAGCGCTCGTGGTAGCGCTGCATGAAGTTCGCGCTGGCCCGAACCAGCATCAGTCCGGAGACCGTGACGCAACTGAAGGCCAGCAGCGCGACGAGCCAGATATTATCCATTGCCCTGGCCGCCGTTGCGGAAGATCGACAGGTCGACCGAAACGCCGCGCTCTGCCAGCTCCTCGTAGAACTCCGGCACTGCGCCGGTTGCGATGAACTCGCCGCTGACTTTGCCATCGCGGCCGCTGTTGGACCTGGCCTTGAACAGGAAAACGTCCTGCAACTGGATCGTGCCGCTCTCGACGCCAGTGATTTCGGTGATATGACTGACTTTGCGTGAACCACAGGGGAAACGCTTCTGATGCACGATGAGGTCGACGGCAGAGGAAATCTGCTCGCGGACCACGGTCATCGGCAGTTCCATGCCGGCCATCATCACCATGACTTCCAGGCGCGATAGCGCCTCTCGCGGATTGTTGGCATGCGCAGTGGTTAGCGAGCCTTCGTGACCGGTATTCATCGCCTGCAACATGTCCAGCGCTTCGCCGCCGCGACACTCGCCGACCACGATACGGTCAGGGCGCATGCGCAGCGCATTACGCACCAAGTCGCGAATAGAGATATGCCCTTTGCCTTCCATGTTCGGCGGCCGCGCTTCCAGCGCGACCAGGTTGGGCTGGACCAGTTTCAGTTCCGCCGCATCCTCAATGGTCACGATGCGGTCGGTGTCGGGAATGAAGTTGGACAGGATGTTGAGCAGGGTGGTCTTGCCGGATCCGGTGCCGCCGGTGACGACGATATTGCGCCGTTCGCGCACGGCCATGGTCAGGAATTCCAGCATCGGCGCATTGAGCGAGCCGAAGTCGATCAGATCCTTGCCTTCCAGTTTGCGCTTGGCGAACTTTCGGATGCTGATGCTGGGCCCGCGCAGGGCGATCGGAGGAATGATCGCGTTGACACGGGAGCCGTCCTTCAGGCGCGCGTCGACCATCGGTGAGCTCTCGTCGATACGCCGGCCGAGCGGCGTGACAATGCGTTCGATCGCCGACAGCACGGCACGATCGCTGGTGAAGCAGACCGCGGACTGCTCGATGCGGCCGGCGCGTTCGATGAAGATCTGATCGTAGGCGTTGACCATGATTTCGGTCACCGTATTGTCTTCGATCAGGTCCTCCAGCGGCCCCAGTCCGATCGCTTCGTCCAGCACTTCCTTGGCCAGGCGGCGGCGGTTGATGGTCTTGGGAAGATCGGCGAACTCACGCTCCAGTACGTCGTCGATCAGACTGATGGTGGTGGCGCGCAAGGTGTCGTCGCCCATGCTGCGCACATCCAGGCGTCGCAGATCCATCTGCTTGACCAGCGCGGCATGCACTTTTGCGCGGTAGACCGCGATGTCCGGTGGCAGATCCTGTGGTCGCGCCAGCTGCCGCTGCTGCTCAGGCTCGGCGATCGGCTGATTGGCCGCCGCAGCGACGTGCTCACCGATCGGCGCCGCTGGCGCATTGAAGGCACTGGCATCCTGCCTCGGCGTCGGTGCCGACTCCGGTTCGTCGCCGACAACCTGCAGACGATAGTCGCCGATCTGCACCAGGTCGCGGCTGCTCAGCGGGCCACGGCTGCCGGTCACCTTCTCACCGTTGACCAGGACGGACGCCCGGCCACCGAGCGTCTCGATGAAGATACCGTTGTCCTCTCGCTTCAGCGCCGCATGCTGCTGCGCGATGCTCCAGCCTTGCAGGACCACCAGATTGCCGTCGCCGCGGCCGATGCCGCATTCGCGATGCAGACAGCGGACGTGGCGCCGGTCGCGGTTGGGAGTGTCGATCAAGATGTTGAACATGGCGTCTGTCTACGAGTCGTGGCGATTACTGGACGTAGTCCTTGCTGCGCTTGGGCATCGCCTCCTTGCCGCGCTCCTGGATGCGACGCCCACGTTCCAGGCCTTCCTGGTTTTCTGCCGAATCGGGGGTGAGGATGCGCGGGGTCACGAACATCACCAGTTCGGTCCGATTGCCGCGGAAGCCATCGGAGCGGAAAAGCTTGCCCAGAATCGGAATCTCGCCCAACAGGGGAAGCTTCTTGGCGTCCTGCTGCGCGCTGGAATCGATCAGGCCGGAAATCACGATGGTCTCGCCCGCCTTGACGTTGAGTTCCGATTCGGTGCGACGCGTGGTGAAGCCGGGCACGCCCTGCACTGTCACGGTGGGATCGACCCGGCTGACTTCCGCGAGCAGGCGGGTGGAGATCTCCTGGTTGCCGTTGACCAGGGGCTCGATGTCCAGCTTGATGCCGTACTCCTTGAAGTCCACGGTCACCTGGCCGAATCCCTGCGGGATCGGAATCGGCACCTCGCCGCCGACCAGGAACTTGGCTTGGCCGCCGCTGCGTGCACTGAGCTGCGGCGACGCCAGCAGGAATGCCTTGCCCTTGTTCATCAGCAGGTTGATCGCCGAGCCGATCTGGGTGGCGATGCCGAAGAAGGCCTGGGTGCCGGGCACGCGATTGGGCAGAACCACGCCCGCGGCCGGGGTGCCCGGTGGATTGATCCGGTAGTAATCGTTTGTGGTGAAGTCCTTGAGCAGACCACCCACCGGTCCCTGAATCACGTTGTCCCACTGAATGCCAAGCTCTTCGAGGGCATTGCTGTCGAACTCCATGATCTTCACGTCCATCAGCACCATCGGACGCATCCCCACCGGGTCGGCGGAGGTAAAGTCGAGCACGCTCGGGTAGAGCTTCATCAGCGCCTCGATACGCTTGGCCACGCCAGGGTTGATGTCTTGGCCGGTGATGACCACCCGATCCGCGACAGCGTGCACGCCCAGGTTGGGCACGTCCGCGAGCAAGGTGCGAATGGTCTCCACGGTGGCGCCGGCGTTGCCGTCCATGACTTCGACCGGCACATCGATCTGGCGCCCGTCCTGCAGCCACAGATGCACGCTGGTCGCGCCGGGCTTCTGCCCGATGATGACCAGTTCACGCTTGCCGATATTGGTCACCTGGACCAGTTCGCCGTTGCCGACGGCCACACGCTTCAGTGCCTGCGGCAGGCTGTGCACGGCGGCCTGACCCGCATAGATGCGCGCGCGCTCGGGCAGCGGCGTGACCTGGGCATTGCCCGCAGCTCGCTGATAGGCAGGGTTGGGGACCGGAGTGGGAAAGCTGCCGCTCATCGGCACGGGCGACTGATTGCCTGTCGGCTGGGGTTGTGGCTGGGTCCTGGTATCTGGCGCGACCCTGACCGGCACCGGCACCAGTCCCGATTGCTGTTGCGCCTGAACTTCGCCGTTCATGGTCATGGTCGCTGCGGCGAGCATGGGAAGGAAAGAAACACTCCATGTAGTCCTGCGCATGCGTCAGCCTTTGCCTCCGATGATGAATTCCACGCCGCTGCTACCACCGGGCTTGGCGGTGCCGAGCAACTCTTTCTGGGTCATGCCGTTGAGTCCGAACGAGTTCCGGTCCTCGACCTGGCGCAGCATCACCCGCATCGCACCGGCCTTGGCCGCCACCGTCAGGCGCTCTGCCTGCTGCGGGCTCAGTTCCAGGGTGATGTTTGAGAAACCTTGTTGATCTTCCTGCGCGGGCGTATCGCCGACCCGGTTGCCGGTCGCCAGGACGTTGATGTTTTCCAGCAGCGGGATGACACGCGAGCCGGCGTTTTCCTGTTCCACCGTCAGCAAGATGTCGACATGGTCGCCCGGGGCAATCATCCCGGAGATCGAATTGGTCTCGTCCACCGGCAGCGTGTAACCGACATTGCCGGGTCTGATCACGCGCGAGAACTGGTCGTACAGCGGCACCAGCGCGCTGGCCCCCAGCGGTGCACCCTGGCGGACGGGCGCGCGCAGCACGCGCCCGCTGAACTGGTCCACGTTCTCCGGGGTCACCGCATCGGCGGGCTGCAGGTCGGCAGGCACCTCGCGGACGGCCAGATCGGATGTGGTGACGACCGTACCCGGCGCCATATCGGATTTGGGCACGGCCACCGCGACGGTCTGGCCAACGTCTTTGGTGCGCGCGGCCACTGCGCTCTGGACGTAGCGCACTGCCACGAAGGCCGCCAAGGCGCCAAGACCCAGGGCGACCACGATGAAGAGCAGGTTGCGGTTCGGCTTGAATGCGGGGGCCTTCATAGCCACCCCAACGACAGTGCGTAGGTGAAGCTGGCGTAAGCCTTGCGCAGCGAATCGATCAGTTCCAGGATGATGTTGGGCTGCGCCACGAGCACGATGACCGCCAGCATAGTGACGATGCTGTACTCGATCAGGGCCGCGCCGCGTTGGTGCCGGGCGGAGGGCGGGAAGGCAGATCTCACGGCGTTCGTCCTCATTGCTGGAGCTGATTGACCACGATCGAGGTGCCCTTCTCGCGGCGGTTGAAGGTCAGGGTCATCTGCTGCTTGCCCTTGCTGTAGCTGCTGACGCAACTGTTGGAAATCATCGAACAGGCCGTCGCCGACGACTGTGCCGTCCAGCCTTCGGCCGGCAGCCGATTGCGATAGAACGCTTCGCTCTGATAGGGCGACAAGCTACTCTCCATCGCCAGCGTGCGTCCGGGGTTATCCAGGTACTGGATGTCGTTGACGACTGTGGTGCCGGAGGGCTTCATGAAGTCGGCGCCGGGTGCAGTCCGCGGCTTCTCCTTGAGCAGGCGCACGATGCCGATCTGTGCTTCGCTGCCGGTACCCGCTCCGTTGATTTCCACGGTGATGTAATGCTCGTCCTGGGCATGGCCAACGATGGTCTTGCTGCCGACGTCGTTGATCGTGACCTGCCCCGGCCATTGCTTCGAATAGAACGCGATCAGCTGCTGCGGCGACTGCTGGCTGGTATAGCGCGCCGAGCGCATGTGCAGGCCGTTGTAGATCATGTGCTTGGACACCCACTCGCTCTTCGCGTCGTCGGGCTCGGGCACGTCGGGCCACTCCGCGGCGCAAGCGGTCGCCGGCACCAGCAGGACCAGAAGCGCCAGGATCAGGTGAAACATAGGCTCAGCGCGGCGGGGCATAAGGTTCCAGCTTGTCCACGGGCACCACGTCGGGAGCGATGTAACCCGGCTCGAACCGACTGATGGTGCCGACGATCGGGATGATCTTGAGCGGATCGAACAGCTTCGCCGAGTCGCTCAGGTAAGAACTGGGCACCAGCGTGCGCACCTGGCCGATGACGGAGCGCTTGGCCGGGTTCTTCGCGGTGCCTGGTCCGGCTGCATTCCATGGGTCGGCCAGCAAACTGTTGCTGCCTTGCATACGCAGCCCGAGTTGGTCGAACGGTTCCAGGAACGACGCTGACCCGCCGTTGGCAAGCTTGAGGTCCTGCACGCTGACGCTCAGGTTGGACGTCACCAAGCCTTTGTCATTGGGTGGGAAGTTGCCGGGAATCTTGCTGATGAGATTGCCGAGGCGATCAAGGATGCCGGAGGACCGCTCGTTCCTGTAGGCGTTGACACGGATATCGCCGCGCTCCAGCAACGGTTGGTTGGAAAAGGTATTCAGCAGCGGGTTGTCCACGCGGTCGCGCGCAGTGCCGGTGCTTGCGCGGCTGATGATCGGCGCATCCGCCTTGCCGAAATGCCGGTCTACCGTCAGGTCTCGCATGCGCGTGGCGGACGGCAGGGTGTAGTCCTTCGCCACCGTCGCCTCCCAAGCGGCGGCGCGCGCCGCCTGCTGAGTGGCCTGGCGCAAATGTATGTACTTCCCCATGATCGGAATCAACAGGAACAGTGGAACCAGCACGGCGCACAGCACCGCGGCCTCGGTGAGGCTCTGACCGTCCTGGCGTCCGCGCAATCGCGGTTGTCGACGCTGGCGCATGCTTGCGGTCCTCCTAGTTGATCTTCCCCGGCGCGCGCTGTGCTTCCAGTGCGGCGGAGTCGAATGCCTCGCCGACGCTGATCACCTGGGTGGTGACCTTGTAATCCGCATAGGCACCCGGTGTTTGTTCCAGGACAATGAAGCCACGGTTGGGGCGATGGTCGTTGGCCGGCTCGGAAGTGAATCCCCACTTCGTTCCGGCGGACCAGACGCACTGACGCAGCCCGGTCGGCTTGACCCATTCGTTGCAGGGCTGACCGGCAACACTGCGTTGGGTCGGGCCTCGGAAATCGGACAGGGCGGCAGGCGCGCTCTTCTCCACCGGCGTGCGGATCAACGCGTCCTGCGGTGCCGCTTCGTCGGTTTTCTCCCCGGTCGCCAGATCTACCTGTTGGTAGCGACTGGCAGTGGTGGTTTCCTGGGTGCCAGTTGTTTCCAGCCGGAACAGACAGGTGCCGCCGCCGCCATCGTTGGCGACACTCCAACTGGTCTCGCGGACGACCTCGGTCTCGCGATCGAACCAGAGTTCGTAGCGGGTCGTGCCGAGCAAGGCGACATCCTTATCTGACAAGGCACGGCTCTGCAGTCCCCCTGCCTGGCAGTCGCGCAGCGTCGCCAGGTAGTTCTCTCGCGCTTCGTTGACGCCGTTGCGCGTCATTTCCACGGTCTGCCGAACGTGGATCGGCGGCATCGAGCTGCGCGTATCCTCCACGCCATCGGCATCCACTGCGGTGGCACTGCAACTGCACAGGGTCAGTAGCAATACTCCAAATACGCTGTTGCGGCAGTGGAGGAGGGTTGGCGACCTCATAGTGCACCGGTTCCTGCGACGACGGCCTTGATCGCACTCGGGGTATCGACCAGGCGCGCTTGCCAGTAGGGACTGAACAGATTGCCGGACTCGACCTTGTTGTCGCCGCGACGGAACAGCGCATAGTTGGGCGGCCGGTTGAAGTACACCTGCGCCGAGGACAGTGCGCTCAGCTTGCCGTTCTGCGCCTTGTTCTGCATGGACATGCGTGACCCCGCCGCGTTGCCGATGCCGACGGTCTCGCTGGTGCGCGCATTGCGCATTTCGGTTTCCGCGTACACGCTGAACACCGGGCCGGCGTTCTCGTCGAAGATCTGATTGCCATTGCCGGAATACGGGCGCATGGCCATGTTTTTCTTGACGTCGTGATAGTCGCGAAGGCCGTTGTAGCTGGTGAAGAACGCGTTCTTGTGCTGACCCTTGGCGGCCCTGACATTCGCATCGCCTTCGACCATGCGGCTGACCAACCGGTTCTTGCGCAGGCTGTCGCCGTAGGGGCGATAGCGACGCTTGTCCCAATCGGAATACCATCCTTGACCATTGCCGAAGCCGTTGAGGAAGCGCTGGTTGCGGTAGCGGTCGACCGCCTGCGCGCCGCCCCAGCCCATCGGCAGATCGATGTCCACGATCGGCCAGATCTTGACGTCCATCGACATGGTGTCCAACGCCGCCCAGCGGTTGTAGTCGACCATGTCGGTACCGCCGGTGCTCTCGAAGTTGATCAGCCCGATGCCAACCCGATCCCCGCGGTCCTTGCTGAAATCGTCGCGCGACTGCATCACCACATTGCGGAAGCGATCGGCGCCATTGCGCTGCGCCGCACTGCCGGTACCGGTCGTGCGCGGAATCCTGTTGAAATCGAGGAACTTGCTTTCTGCGGTGAGCAACTGCTCGGCTAGCACACCTGTACCAACGGTTCCCAGGCTCGCATTCGCGGAGTTTCGTTGCACCACATCTCTTGCGATCAGCATGCCATCTACACGGGATACGCCTTCTATCACCGACGTCGCCGCCGTGGCGAAGATGCCGTTGAGTTCGTCAAGCGCGGTGACGACGCCTTGTGCGAA
This sequence comes from Xanthomonas sp. LMG 12460, assembly GCF_009192895.1. NCBI lineage: Bacteria > Pseudomonadati > Pseudomonadota > Gammaproteobacteria > Lysobacterales > Lysobacteraceae > Xanthomonas > Xanthomonas sp. LMG 12460. Next base: position 21,115 of record NZ_NKUH01000043.1, read on the forward strand.
CGGTTGAAAGGCACTTCGAACGCCTTTCAAGATGTTTTCCGCCGCCTGGAAGCCGGTAGCGAGCGCTTTGAACACCGCGCCGACATATGGGATCAATGACAACGCGTTCATCGTCAGACGCATCGTGATGGTCGTCATCTGCAGCTGGTTCATCCACGAATACAGGCTGATCGTCTGCGCGATCGCCACTTCGTTCGCCACCCGTGCGCGATTCATGTAAGCGGCGAAGTTGAGCGCACGCGCCTGCTGCACCGCGACGCTGTATGCGGCCGCATCGGCGGCGTTGGTGAGCTCGACTTTCTTGTTGACCGATTGCCCGCTGTCGAACAGCACGATGGCGCCGACACAGAGCACGAGGATCAGGACCAACCCCAGCACCATGGCTTGGCCGGCCATGCCGCGCTTCCCGTCCAGGCGGGGCGGCACACGTGATTTGGCAATCGCGATCGCTGCACGCATCTGCAGTTCCTTTGCCGAATGCACTTCCTACAGCGGCGTCACCGGCATGTCGGAAAATAGAAGAAGGGCCTGGGCAGCGTGACTGCCCAGGTACCTAGGACATCAGGGCAACAAGTAATTACTTGTTGTTGTACGCGTCCATGCCCTTGGTCTTGTCAGCTTCCTGCTGCGCGCTGTTGGACTGGTTCTTGGCGCGGTTGATCGACTGCGTGGCGCTCTGGCCCGCCAGTTCCTTCGACATGCCCGCGACCTGGCTGCGGACGGTGCCGCCGAAGAAGGTGACGGCGGCGATCGCGGCGATCGCGATCAGGGCGGTGATGATGATGTACTCGGTCATGCCTTGGCCCAGCTGCTTGCGGCCAAATCCAATGTGACGGCGATGGTTCTTCATCTGAATCCTCTCCTTGGCTCTTTCGCCCGATTACCGGCAGCACACAGACGTCCCGCGGCAACGTGTGGCGAGTGGGTGATTTAAGTGAAATCATTCACAGAGATGAAGCTGATCTCTGGCCCGCGGATGCATCGAACGAGAACGGATGCGGACGGCGCCAATGTAGCGTCAAGATATTGCCGTTACAAGAAAAATGGCGTTAATAAATTGACGCTAAATGGAGTTCACATCACATAACCTGTCAAATCTCAGGCACGTAGCGAGGTCTACGCAAGTCCGGACCTGAGGTGTTGCAAGGCGCGGTTTGCCTTAGTGTGGCCCGCTATTTGTGGTTTTAATCACAAAGTTATCGATGTCGCCAATCAAAAGAAGGACGGAAGCGGGTTGATCCGATCGCCGCGGTTGCCAGTCATACCGCGGCGGCCAAAGCGCCTTTCAAAAACATGGCGATCGCCGCTGCTTGATGACACGCTGCGGGTGAGTATTCGCAAATGCCCGTCGGCTCAGGCCAAGAATATTTTCCCGTTCCTTGAATCAGCCACCGTTGGGGCATTCGCTACAGACGCGTTGCCCCAAAAGTGGCAAAACGAAGGGGCGTGAACCGTCTTCCGCTCAGAGCTTGACCAGCTCGACGCGCCGGTTGCGCGCTTTGCCGTCTTCGGTGGTATTCGGTGCGATCGGTTGTTCCTGGCCGAAGCCCGCGGCACGTAGGCGATCGGCGGCGATGCCGGCACCGGTCAAATAAGCCACCACCGCGTTGGCACGGGCTTCGGACAGCGATTTGTTGTGCGCCGCGTCGCCGCTGTTGTCGGTATGCCCATTGACCGCCAGGCGCAAGGCGCTATCGGATTTCAGCAACTGCAGGACTTGCTCCAGTTGGGGCTTGGAGTCGGGAAGTATCTGGGCGGCGTCCGAGGCAAAGTTCACGTGGATGGCCACCTTGCCTGCACTTGCCAGTTGCTGCTGCAATGCGTCCGCGGGCAGCACCTTGGCGGTGGCCTGGAATGGTTTCGTCTCCGCAATCAGCAAGCCACCGCTACTGGGGCCGCTGCAGACATGGATCCAGATGTCGCGATCGGCGCGATGGATGACGAACGTATCGGCCGGCTCGTTATAGATGTCGCCGATGCCATCGACATAGGTCACCGCTGCCTTGCTGTCGCCGATGGCCTTGGCTGCGTCAGCGGGGATTGGTCCGCTGGCGATGCGCTGTCCTCCCAGCGATTCCACCAGTGTCTGGATATTGCGGCTCAGTTCCACGCCCGAAAAGGGCTTGCCTTCAGTGGTGCCAAGCGCGGCGGCATAGACCTTGCCCTCCACCCATTCAACGCGGTCACCGGTCCAGAACGGCGCACGATCGAAATCGTTGCGGACCGGTGCATTCTTGGTGACGTAGCCCTCGGGCAGGCCGAGGTACGGAAAGCTGCCGAGCGGCGCCTCGGAGACCGGCATGCTGGCGGCATCGAAGCGGTGCGCCGTTTCAGCGGCAGGCGCTGCCGCTGGCGCGGATGCGGTGGGCGGCGCGGCGTTCGTTGCCGGAGCGGGGGCTTCGGTTGCAGGCTGCTGAGGGTCGGTGCGTTTGCAGCCGGCAGCAGCGGCGATCAAGAGCAGGCAAGCGCTGAGAGCGGCGCGGCGCGCCGTGGGGGTTATCGCGGTCATCGGGAATCTCGGGTGCGGACGGGGAGCGCTTAGCGCATCTCGCTCAAGAGTTGCTTGCAGATCGCTGCGTCAGGCTTGTAGGTGCCTGTGGCGTGGGCCTTTTGCATGGTTTGCTGGCCCAACTTGTAGCCATTGTCGAAGTCGCTGCCGAAATTCTTGACCTGTGCGTACATGCCCTGCATCACCTGCTTCTGCTTGGCCTTGTAGCCGTCGATCTGCGCCTGGCTGGCGCCGCAGGCCTTGCCGTTCTCGGCGTTGCCGCCGACGATCTTGCCGAAATTGACGATCCCGTCGTCCTGAGCGTGAACCCCGCCGCTTGCACATGCCAGCACTGCTGCTGCGATGACTGCCGTGTATCGGTTCATTCCTTGCTCCTCTTGCGGCCCGCGGCGAGCGGGCCAGTAAAACCCCTGTGGCGCGGAGGATAGCAATGCCATGCGCAACGCCCAACCCCGTTCGGGCGGCGCTAACGGGGGGCGTTCAAGGAGCGAACAGAATCAGCTCCGCAACCCCACCCCGCGCCGCAGCAGCCACAGCGCCAGCGCCGCCAGCACCGCGACGAAGCCCAGCATCAGGCTGTAGGCCACCCACACCGGCACGTCGCTGCTGCCGAGCAGGCCGTAGCGGAAGGCGTTGACCATGTAGAAGATCGGGTTGGCGTGGGTGGCGGCCTCGGCCCAGCCGGGCAGCAGCTTGACCGAGTAGAACACGCCGCCCAGGTAGGTCAGTGGGGTGAGGATGAAGGTCGGCACGATCGCCACGTCGTCGAACTTCTTCGCGTAGACCGCGTTGATGAAGCCGGCCAGGGAGAAGATGGTCGCGCCCAGCAACACTGTGGTCAGGGTCACCAGCGGGTGCGGGATGCGCACCGGCGTGAAGAACATGGCGATGATCAGCACGATCACGCCGACCATCAGCCCGCGCAGCACCGCGCCGGCGACGTAGCCCCACAGGATCACCCAGTTGGGCATCGGGCTGACCAGCAGTTCCTCGACGTGGCGGCCGAACTTGGCGCCGAAGAAGCTGGAACTGATGTTGCCGTAGCTGTTCTGGATCACGCTCATCATCACCAGGCCGGGGACGATGAACTGCATGTAGCTGTAGCCGCCCATGTCGCCCACGCGCGAGCCGATCAGCCCGCCGAAGATCAGGAAGTACAGGGTCATGGTGATCGCCGGCGGCACCAGGGTCTGGCCCCAGATGCGCAGGATGCGCTTGACCTCGCGGCGCACGATGGTGCCCAGCGCGACCCAGTTGCGCTGGGCGGGCGTGGCGTCGGAAACGGGGAGGGTGGAATCGGTCTGGGAAGTCATGGTCGTCGCCGTGGGGGCATCAGGGAGTGGCGGACGGCGTGGCCGTGCCGGTCGTGGCCGCAGCGGCATCGCGGTGTTCGCCGGTGAGGCGCACGAACAGTTCCTCCAGGCGATTGCTCTTGGTGCGCATGGAGCGCACGCGGATGCCGGCGTCGCCCAATGCGGCGAACACGCGGTTGAGGTCCATCGCCCGCGGCATGTCCAGGTCCAGGGTGTGCGCGTCCAGGGCGAGCAGGGTGGTGCCCTCGATCGCCGGCAACTGCGCCGGCAACTCGCCGTCGATGTCCAGCAGGAAGCCTTCCACGTCCAGCTTGGCCAGCAGGGCGCGCATCGGGCCCTGCTCGACGATGCGGCCGCGGTCGATGATCGCCAGGTTGCGGCACAGGCTCTCCGCTTCCTCCAAGTAGTGCGTGGTGAGGATGATGGTGGTGCCGGCGGCGTTGATCTCGCGCAGCACGCGCCACATGTCGCGGCGGATCTCGATGTCCACGCCGGCGGTGGGTTCGTCCAGGATCAGCAGGCGCGGCCGGGTCATCATCGCGCGAGCGATCATCAGCCGCCGCTTCATGCCGCCGGACAGGGTGCGGCTCATCACCTGGGCCTTTTCCCACAGGTGCGCGCGCTTGAGTTCCACTTCGGCCAGGCGTTCGGCCTCGGCGCGCGGCATGCCGTAGAAGCCGGCGTAGTTGACCAGGATGTCGAAGGGCTGCTCGAACAGGTTGAAGTTGATTTCCTGCGGCACCAGGCCGATCAGGCGCATCGCCGCGCTGCGCTGGCTGCTCAGGTCGGTGCCGAACACCTCGACCTGGCCGGCGCTGAGGTTGACCAGCGAGCTGATGATGCCGATCAGGGTCGACTTGCCGGCGCCGTTGGGGCCGAGCAGGGCGAAGAAGTCGCCGGGCAGGACGTCCAGCGACACGCCATGCAGGGCCTGCACGCCGTTGTCGTAGGTCTTGCGCAGGTCGCGCACGCGCAGGGCGGGCGCCGGCGTCTGGGGAGAAAGGGCAGGTGCGGGAGTCAAGGCGGGCCTTCGCGCCGCATCGACGGCGCAGGAGAAGTTCAGCCGTTATTATAGAAGACCTCGTGGGGTCGCCCCCGGCCACAGACTGTTGCATCTCCGTGCCTGCCCAATTCCCGCTGAAACTGGTCGACCGCCACATGCTGGCCCCGGCCGTCGGCCACTACCGCTTCGTCCGCGATGACGGCCAACCCCTGCCGTTCGTGCCCGGCCAGTTCGTGCAGGTGCACTTCCACTATGCCGATGGCACCGCGACCAAGCGCAGCTACTCGCTGGCCACGCGTCACGATCCGGCACAACCGGCCGATGCCACCGTGGAGATCGCGGTCAGCTTTGTCGCCGGCGGCGCGGCCACCGCGCTGTTCGAAGGCCTGGAGATCGGCGGGCAGATCTGCGCCAGCGGCCCGTACGGACGTTTCTGCCTGCAGCCGGGCGACAGCAACCGTCGCTATCTGCTGATCGCCACCGGCACCGGCGTCACGCCGTACCGCTCGATGCTGCCGCTGCTGGAAGCGGCGATGGCCGAGCGCGGCGTGGAAGTGGTGCTGCTGCTGGGGGCGCGGACCCCGGCCGAGCTGCTGTACGGCGACGAATTCCGCGCCTTCGCCGATGCGCATCCCGGTTTCCGCTTCGTACCGTGCTTCTCGCGCGAGCTGCCGGAGGCGCCGCATGCGGACGTGCGGCATGGCTACGTGCAGCAGTTCCTGGGAGAGTTCGCGCCGCAGGCCGAAGGCGACATCGCCTACCTGTGCGGCAATCCGAACATGGTCGATGCCTGCTTCGATGCGCTGAAGGAGGCTGGCCTGCCGGTGCAGCACATCCGCCGCGAGAAGTACGTCAGCAGCAAGTAACGGCCGCTGTCGGCGCCGGACATCCCGCGTAGGCGCGGCTTCAGCCGCGATCGCCACACCTGCGGTCCGTCCAGGGCGAAGCTGCGTGTTTCCGAAGCGTCGAGCGCGCTTCGCGCCCGTACCCTCACCCCAACCCCTCTCCCGGTGGGAGAGGGGCTCGTTGCGCTGGCTTGCCGGTGATTTCGTTCTGTCTGTAAAGGACGCTTGACAGCCGACCTTGGTGCGCGCATTCTCCTGTCAAGCGTGCTTGACAGGGGGGCGGCACGGCATACGCGGCAGCCGCGAGGGTGCCGGATCGGGGATCGGCTGAGTATCGGGGACAGATGATGGGCAACTGCAGGCGCAACGCGATCGTGGTGCTGTGCGTGAGTCTGGCGCTGCTGGTGGCGGGGGCCTGGCTGCCGCTCGGCGGCAGCGATTATCTGCGTGGGGTATGCATGGGCGTCGGCATCGGCGGCCTGTTCATGGCGCTATTGATGTGGTGGTCGCGGGGCAGCCTGGCCGACAGCGCACCGCGGGCGCTGGCGCGGCGCTACTACCGCGAGTTCTTTCCGCCGATGGGCGCCTACGTGGTGGTGATGCTGTTCTGGAAGCGCCTGCTCGACAGCGTCGACGCGCACTGGCTGCGCGTGGTGGTCGCGCTGCTGCCGGCATTGACGTTGGCGCTGGTGATCCGCGCGGTGGCGCGTTTCGTGCGCGACTCCGACGAACTGCAGCGGCGCATCGAGCTGGAATCCATCGCCATCGCTGCCGGCCTGACCTGTGGCGTCTACATGGCCGCCGGCTTCCTGCAGGCGGCGCAGGTGATCACGGTGCCGGCCTCGAGCGCGATGCTGTGGGTGTTTCCTGCGCTGTGCATGACCTATGGGGTGGTCAAGGTCGCGAACGCGCGCCGCTACCAATGAACAGCCGCATCCGCGAACTGCGCGAGGCGCACGGCTGGTCGCAGGGCGAACTGGGCGAGCGGCTGGGCGTGTCGCGTCAGACCATCAATGCGCTGGAGACCGGCAGGTACGATCCGAGCCTGCCGCTGGCGTTCCGTATCGCGCGGCTGTTCGCGCACAGCATCGAGCAGGTGTTCCTGTTCGATGAGGCCGAGTAAGCGCGCACTCCGTTCCATGCCCCACCGGGCACCGACGACGCCATGTTCCGGCATGGCATTCTGCAAGCCATGAACTCAAGGATGCGAACCATGCGACACCCTTCCCGGCCGTTCGCCATCGCGGCGGCCACCCTCTTGCTCGCCGCCTGCCAGGCGGCCCAGGCACCGGCGCCGCAGACGTCCGAGCGCAGCTACGGCGCGCTGCGCTTCCACCCGTGCACGCTGACCAATCCGGTGGCCTCCAACAACGTGCCGGCGCAGTGCGCGCGCATGGCGGTGGCGGAGAATCCGGCGGCGCCGAACGGCCGCAAGATCGAACTCAACATCGCCTGGCTGCCGGTCACCGGCGAGGGCGGCAGCGACCCGGATCCGGTGTTCTTCCTCGCCGGCGGTCCCGGCCAGGCCGCTACCCAGGTCGCCAGCATCGTCGACATGGCGCTGCGCGAGACCCGCAAGCGCCGCGACGTGTTCCTGATCGACCAGCGCGGCACCGGCCAGTCCAATCCGCTGAGCTGCCTGGGACCGGACGGCAAGGAGATGCCGCTGGCCGATCCGGCACGCGCGCCCACCGCGAACGAACTGGTCGACTACGCGCGGCGCTGCGCGCAGTCGCTGCAGGGCCGCGCGGATCCTCGTTACTACACCACCACCCAGGCGATCGGCGATCTGGATGCGGTGCGCGCCGCGCTGGGCGTGGACAAGATCAACCTGATCGGCGGCTCCTACGGCACGCGCGTCGCCCAGCAGTACGCGCGCCGCTACGCGCCGCATGTGCGCAGCGTGGTCATCGATGGCGTGGCGCCGAACGATCTGGTGGTCGGTGGCGAGTTCGCCACTACCTTCGAGGATGCGATCGCCCTGCAGGCCGAGCAGTGCAAGGCCGATCCGGCTTGCGCCAAGCGCTTTCCCACCGATACCCGCACGCAGTTGCGCGCAGTGGTGGAGCGGCTGCGGCAGGCGCCGGTGGACGTGGACTACCGCGATCCGGCCAGCGGCGAGAGCCGCCACGACCGGGTCACCGCCGACACCGTCACCAGCCTGGCGTTCTCGTTCTCCTATGCGCCGCAGACCGCGTCGCTGCTGCCGCTGGTGCTGGACGAAGCGGCCAACGGCCGCTACGGGCCGCTGATGTCGCTGGCAAAGATGATGGGCGGGCAACTGGACGGGCAGATGAATCGCGGCATGCAGTGGTCGGTGATCTGCGCCGAGGACGCCGACCGCTATCGCGCGCCGCAGACGCACGACACGCTGCTCGGTCCGGAAGTGGCGCAGATGTTCTTCGCGCCCTGCCCGGTGTGGCCCACCGGCACCCGCCCGGCCGACTTCACCGCGCCGTTCACCTCCACTTTGCCGGTGCTGCTGACCTCCGGCCAGCTGGATCCGGTGACGCCGCCACGCTATGCCGAGCGCGTACTCAAGGGCCTGCCCAACGGCCGCCACCTGGTGGTGCGCGGCCAGGGCCACGGCACCATGACCCTGGGCTGCATGCCCAAGCTGCTCGGTCAGTTCTTCGAGACCGCCGATGCCAAGCACCTCGATGCCACCTGCCTGGACGCGATGAGCGGCGTGCCGGCCTTCACTTCATTCAACGGATGGGAACCATGAGCTGCGCAGCGTTCGACAGGGAGGGGCACGCATGATCGTCGCCGACAATCTGCACAAGGCATTCAAGACCCGCGCCGGCGCCGTGCAGGCGGTGCAAGGGGTCAGCTTCCAGGCCGCCGACGGCCAGATCACCGGCCTGCTCGGTCCCAATGGCGCCGGCAAGACCACCACCTTGCGCATGCTGTACACGCTCATGGCGCCGGACCAGGGCCAGGTGCGCGTGGACGGCGTGGACGTGGGCCAGGATCCGATGGCGGTGCGGCGCGCGCTGGGCGTGCTGCCGGATGCGCGTGGCGTGTACAAGCGGTTGACCGCGCGCGAGAACATCGCCTACTTCGGCGAGCTGCATGGGCTGTCGGCGGCACGTATCGCCGAGCGTACCCGGTTGCTGTCGAAGGCGCTGGACATGGACGACATCCTCGACCGCCAGACCGAAGGCTTCAGCCAGGGCCAGCGCACCAAGACCGCGATCGCCCGCGCGCTGGTCCACGATCCGCGCAACGTGATCCTGGACGAACCCACCAACGGCCTGGACGTGATGACCACGCGCGCATTGCGCGGCTTCCTGCGCGAGCTGCGCGAGGAAGGGCGTTGCGTGATCTTCTCCAGCCACATCATGCAGGAGGTGGCGGCGCTGTGCGATCGCATCGTCATCATCGCCAAGGGCACGGTGGTGGCCGCCGGTACCGCCGATGAACTGCGCGCCCTGACCGGCGAACCCAATCTGGAAGACGCCTTCGTCAAGGCGATCGGCAGCGACGAGGGACTGCACGCATGAGCCTGCTCCGTACCGTATTCACCGTGATGCGCAAGGAATTGCGCGACCTCTCGCGCGATCGCCGCACCCTGGCGCTGGCGCTGCTGCTGGGCCCGCTGCTGTATCCGGCGCTGATCCTGGGCATGGGCGCGCTGGCCGAGAGCCGCGTGCGCACCCAGATCGACAAGCCGCTGGACATTCCGGTGATCGGCCGCGAACGCGCGCCGAACCTGGTCGCCTTCCTCGCCGCGCAGGGCTTGAACGCGGTCGCGCCGCCGAAGGACCTGACCGGGGCGATCCGCAGCCAGGACGTGGATCTTGCGCTGAAGATCGACGAGGACTACGCCAACGCCTGGCACGAAGGACGCCCGGCGCTGGTGGAGATCATCAAGGACAGCACCCGCCGCGACGCCGACATCCCGACCCAGCGGGTGCAGGCCGCGCTGAGCATGTACGGCCAGCAGGTCGGGGCCTTGCGCCTGCTGGCGCGCGGCATCGATTCGCAGGTGTCGCGGCCGCTGGATGTGGCACTGCAGGACCTGGCTACGCCCGAGGCCAAGCGTGGCGCGTTGCTGGCGATGCTGCTGCCGGTGCTGCTGACCATCACATCGTTCATCGGCGGTGCCTACCTGATCCTCGACGCCACCGCCGGCGAACGCGAGCGGCAATCGCTGGAGCCTCTGCTGGCCACGCCGGCCTCGCGCAGCGCCATCGTCAGCGGCAAGATCGCCGCCGCCTGCGTGGTCGGCCTGGTGTCGCTGCTGCTGACCCTGCTCGCGTTCAAGCTCAGCGCGCAGGTGGCCAGCGGCATCGGCCGCCAGCTCAACGTCAGCTTCGTGGCGATGCTGCAGATGCTGTTCGTGCTGCTGCCGATGCTGTTCATCGGCACCTCGCTGCTGACCTATCTGGCGGCCGCGGCCAAGAGCATGAAGGAAGCGCAGAGCCACATGACCTGGCTGATGCTGCTGCCGATGCTGCCGGGCTATGCGTTGATGGTGTATCCGCTGAAGACCACGCTGTGGCAGTTCGCGGTGCCGTTCCTGGCGCAGAACCAGATGCTGATGAAGATCATCCGCCGCGAGACGATCGATCCGCAGATCTGGGCGGTGTACCTGCTCACCGGTTTCGGCCTGGCCGCGGTGCTGTGGCTGGCGGCGGTGCGCCGCTACCGGCAGGAACAGCTGGCGATCTCCAGCTGAGCAGGAGGCAGCGCGCGGGCCGGGTCCGCGCGCTGCACGCCCGTCCGTCGCGGAGACGCGCAGGAAACGCGATCGTGATGCACACTCGCTGCGCGCAGCGGCGTTGTCCGTCCTGCCGATGCTTCCTCCGCAGCGAGCCTTTGCATGTCTCCAGATCCACACGATGCCCCAGCAATGATGGCGGCCGGCGCCGGGCGCCTGCTGGTGCTGGGCGAGGCGCGCATCCTGCAGCCGGGAAGGGTGCGCTGGCTGCGGGCGCTGCTCTGGGCGATCGCGTTGCTGGCGCTGATGATCGTCGTGGCGACGGCGGTGCCGCTGCTGTGCGCCAGGCTGCTTCCGCCGGGCGCGAATCGGCTCGCGCCGTATGCGACGGCGCTGACGGCCGCCGTGTTCTACGCAATCGCGGTGCGCCTGGGCGAGCGGCGCTGGCCGGCGGAACTCGCCTGGCACGCTGCGCCCTTGCAGTTGGGCGTGGGGCTGCTGTTGGGAGCGGCCATGTTCGCGGCGGTGATGGCGATCATGGCGGCGTTCGGCGTCTACACGATCCGCTGGACCGGGGCGGCGCCGGTGTGGGCGCCGCTCGGGAAGGCGTTGCAGGCCGGCGTGGTGGAAGAACTGATGTTGCGCGCGATCCTGTTGCGGCTGCTGTGGCGCGCATTCGGGCCATGGTTGGCGTTCGCGCTTTCGGCGCTGCTGTTCGGCCTGGCCCACCTCGGCAATCCGAACGCGAGCGTGTTCGCCGCGTTGTGCATCGCGGTGGAGGCGGGCGTCATGCTGGGCGCGTTCTATGTGCTCAGCGGCCGGCTCTGGGTCTCCATCGGCGTGCATGCGGCCTGGAACTTCACCCAGGGCTATCTGTTCGGCGCGGCGGTATCGGGGACCGACATGGGGCCGGCGATCGCGCGCAGCACGGCGCAGGACGGGGTGCCGGAATGGTTGAGCGGTGGCGCGTTCGGTCCGGAGGCCTCGCTGCCCGGCTTGCTGGTGTGCACGGTGGTGGGCGCGATCGCGACCTGGATGGCCTGGCGCAAGGGGCGCTTCGGCGTCTCCGCGCGCAGTGCGGGCATGACACCGACGTTCTGATCGCGCCGGTCTAAGTGTTGCGGTCGGCGCGGTGTTGCGCCTGCGCCTTCGCTGCGCGCCCGGCAGCCGCCGGGCACGCAGGTGTCAACATTGGGCTCAGCCGCCGGGATTGAACGCCAGCGTGCGGCGGGTGGTCACCGGCGCGCCGACCGGTTCGAAGCGCCAGCGCTTGGTGGCGTTCAACGCCTCGCGGTCGAATACCCGCGGCGGCGTGGAGCGCAGCACGCGGGCATTGGTGACCGCGCCGTCGGTGCCGACGGTGATCTCCACCAGCACTTCGCCTGCGGTGCCCGAGCGCAGCGCTTCGGGCGGATAGCGCGGCGCCGGGGTGCTGATCGGGCGCAGCGTTTGTGCGGTAGCGGTAGCGGTAGCGGCAGCGGCCGGCGCGGCCGCGGGGGCTGCTGCCGGTGCCGGCGTCGGTTGCGCGGTGGCGGCGGGCGTGGCGGGGCGCGCGGCGGCCTGGCGCTCGGCCTCCTGGCGTGCGCTCTCGCGGCGCGCGGCCTCCTGCTGTGCGGCGATCTGCTGCGCCGCTTGCGCCTCGCTGGCCTGCTGCTGCGCCTGCTTCTGCTGCTCGGCCGCCAGCTTGGCCTTCTGCTCGGCGTCCTTCTTGGCCTTCTCGGTCTCGTCCTGGCTGCGCTGGGCCACGGCCTCCATGCCCTTGCTCACGCCCTGCTTGAGCCGCGGCAGCGCCGGCGCCTGCGGATCCATCTTCTCGATCAGGCCGATCAGGCGCTGGGCTTCCGGGAAGTCCTCGCGGTTGATGCTCTGTTCGGCGGCGATCAGCGTGTACGGCATCAGGTCGGTCAGCGCGCTCTTGACCCCGGCGTCGTCCGGCTGCTTGTCGCGCAACGCTAGGTAGTACTCGACCGCGTTGTTGCCGGCCGGTGCGTACATGCGGTTCTCGCGCAGCGCCTGGCTGGCCGAGTCGTGCAACTGTTCGGTGCCCATCGACTGCACCTTGGCCGAGACCGCCGGCTGCGCCGGTGCGTTGGCCGCGGCGGTGGCCGGTGCAGCGTTGGGTGGTGCGGCCTCTTCCTGCTTGGAGCAGGCCGCCAGCGCGGCCAGCAACAGGATCGGCGCGACCCGGCGCGCCTTGGCGAGTGTGGTGAGTTGCGACATGCGTCCCCCTGAATCCCCGGTGTTGGCAATCAACGATGCGACGGCGGTGCGTTCGCGGTGCTGCGGCCCCCATGCCGCCAGCGCACCCCATCGGTCAATCTAGCATCCGCGGCCGCCGCGTGCGTGGCAGCCGCTGCCATGCGGCAAAAAGCGTGACGCGGCGCGCGCCGGTCAATGCGCCGGCCGCGCCGGCGCGGACGCGGACATGATCCGGTCGGTCCAGGCGATGCCGATCGCCGACAGGATGAAGATGCCATGGATGATGGTCTGCCACAGCACGCCGGTGGCGGTCAGCGTCGCGCAACTCTTCAGGTCCACCGTCCCCACGGCGCTGGCCAGCTGTTCCGGCGAGCACATCGGCATGCCGCCGAGCGCGCCGACCGCGATGAAGGTCTTGAGCAGGTGGATCGAGGAGATGCCGATGATCGACAGCGCCAGCTTGACCTTGAGCACGCTGGCGTTGACGTGGCTCAGCCACTCCGGCTGGTCCGGATGGCCCTCCAGGCCCAGCCGCGACACGAAGGTCTCGTAGCCGCCGACGATCACCATCACCAGCAGGTTGGAGATCATCACCACGTCGATCAGGCCGAGCACGATCAGCATGATCTGCTGCTCGCCCAGGCTCGGCGCCTCGTGGATCAGGTGCCACAGTTCCTTGCCGAACAGGAACACGTAGACGCCCTGGGCCACGATCAGTCCCAGGTACAGCGGCAACTGCAGCCAGCGCGAGGCGAAGATCAGGTTGGACAGGGGATGCAGGCGGGGCCGCTCTGGAGTCATGGCGTGGTCTGGAATGCTGCGTTGCGGGAGCGGCCAGGGTACCCGGCCGGCGATGACGCTGCCAAGCCGGGCGCCGCCGCTACACTCGGGATCCCCTGTCCAGGAACGCCGCCATGATCGATCTGTACTACTGGCCCACCCCCAATGGGCACAAGGTCACCCTGTTCCTCGAGGAAGCCGGGCTGGACTACACGCTCAAGCCGGTCAACATCGGTGCCGGCGAGCAGTTCGCGCCCGAATTCCTGGCGATCTCGCCCAACAACAAGATGCCGGCCATCGTCGACCATGCCCCGGCCGACGGCGGCGCGCCGCAGAGCGTGTTCGAATCCGGCGCGATCCTGCTGTATCTGGCCGAGAAGACCGGCCGCTTCCTCCCGGCCGATCCGCGCGGGCGCGTGGTCGCGCTGGAATGGCTGTTCTGGCAGATGGCCGGGCTCGGCCCGATGACCGGGCAGATGGGGCATTTCAACGTCTACGCGCCGGAGAAGATCGGCTATGCGATCGAACGCTACGGCAACGAGGTGCGGCGCCTGCACGGGGTGCTGGACAAGCGTCTGGCGCACAGCGCCTACCTGGCCGGCGACGACTACGGCATCGCCGACATGGCCAGCTACCCGTGGATCGAGGTGTACAACGGGCTGACTCCCGACTACGCCGCCTTCCCGCACCTCAAGCGCTGGCACGAGGCCATCGCCGCGCGCCCGGCCACCCAGCGCGCCTACGCCTTGAAGGAGCAGGTGAACCCGAATGCGGGCAAGCCGCTCAGCGACGCCGAGCGCAAGCACCTGTTCGGACAGCGCTGAGCCGGCGCGCTTCTCAAATCCAGGGCGCACGCGCATCATCCGTGCGCTCGGTGCTCCATCAGGAACCTTCATGCGCTCTCTGTTCGCCGCTCTCGCCCTCATGCTCGCCACCCCCATCGTTCCCGCCCACGCCGAGAAACTGACCCTGGAGGCCATCACCGGCAGCAAGCCGCTGTCCGGGCCGACCCTGATGAAGCCCAAGGTGGCGCCGGACGGCTCGCGGGTGACCTTCCTGCGCGGCAAGGACAGCGACCGCAACCAGCTGGATCTGTGGGAATACGACATCGCCAGCGGGCAGACCCGCATGCTGGTGGATTCCAAGCTGGTGCTGCCCGGCACCGAGACCCTGAGCGACGAGGAGAAGGCGCGCCGCGAGCGCCAGCGCATCGCCGCCTACACCGGCATCGTCGAGTACCAGTGGGCGCCGGACGCGCATGCGCTGCTGTTCCCGCTCGGCGGCGAGCTGTACCTGTACGACCTGCGCAAGAGCGGCAGCGCCGCGGTGCGCAAGCTCACCCACGGCGAAGGCTTCGTCACCGATCCCAAGATCTCGCCCAAGGGCGGCTACGTCAGCTTCGTGCGCGGGCGCAACCTGTGGGTGATCGACCTGGCCAGCGGCCAGCAGCACCAGCTCACCCGCGACGGCAGCGAGACCATCGGCAACGGTGTGGCCGAGTTCGTCGCCGACGAGGAGATGGATCGCCACACCGGCTACTGGTGGGCGCCGGACGACTCGGCGATCGCCTTCGCGCGCATCGACGAAACCGAGGTGCCGGTGCAGAAGCGCCCGGAGGTCTACGCCGACCACACCGAGGTGGTGGAGCAGCGCTATCCGCAGGCCGGCCAGCCCAACGTCAAGATCCAGCTCGGCACCATCGCGCCGCGTGCCGGCGCGCAGCCGCAGTGGATCGACCTGGGCAAGAACCCGGACATCTACCTGGCGCGGGTGGACTGGCGCGATCCGCAACGGCTGACCTTCCAGCGCCAGTCGCGCGACCAGAAGCGCCTGGAGCTGATCGAGGCGACCCTGGCCACCGGCAAGCAGCGCCTGCTGATCACCGAGACCAGCCCGACCTGGGTGCCGCTCACCTACGACCTGCACTTCCTCAAGGATGGGCGCTTCGTCTGGGGCTCGGAGCGCAGCGGCTACGAGCACCTGTACCTGGCTTCGGAAGACGGCCGCACGCTGCGCCCGCTGACCCAGGGCGATTGGGTGGTGGACGAGCTGCTCGCGGTGGACGAGGCGGCCGGCAAGGTCTATTTCTCCGCGACCAAGGCGTCGCCGACGCAGACGCAGATTTACGCGGTGCCGCTGGCCGGCGGTGCCATCGCGCAGCTGTCCAAGCCCAATGGCACGCATGCCGCCAGCTTCGCCAAGAACGCCAGCGTGTATGTCGACAGCTGGTCCAACACCACCACGCCGCCGCAGATCGAGCTGTTCCGCGCCACTGGCGAAAAGATCGCCACCCTGCTGGTCAACGACCTGGCCGATCCGCAACACCCGTATGCGGCCTACCGCGCCGCGCAGCGTCCGGTCGAGTTCGGCACCCTGACCGCCGCCGATGGCAAGACCCAGTTGCACTACCGGCTGATGAAGCCGGACGGGTTCGACCCGGGCAAGCGCTACCCGGTGGTGGTCTATGTGTACGGCGGTCCTGCCGCGCAGACCGTGGTCGACGGCTGGCCCGGCCGCGGCGATGCGCTGTTCGACCAGTACCTGGCGCAGCACGGCTATGTGGTGTTCTCGCTGGACAACCGCGGCACGCCGCGCCGCGGCCGCGATTTCGGTGGTGCGCTGTACCAGCGCCAGGGCACCGTGGAAGTGGACGACCAGTTGCGCGGCGTGGCCTGGCTGAAGGCGCAGCCGTGGGTGGATGCGGCGCGTATCGGCGTGTACGGCTGGTCCAACGGCGGCTACATGACCCTGATGCTGCTGGCCAAGCACAGCGAGGCCTATGCCTGCGGCGCCGCCGGCGCGCCGGTGACCGACTGGGGTCTGTACGACAGCCACTACACCGAGCGCTACATGAACCTGCCCAAGGCCAATCCCGATGGCTACCGCGACAGCCGCGTGGCCGCGCACCTGGACGGGCTGACCTCGCAACTGCTGCTGCTGCACGGCATGGCCGACGACAACGTGCTGTTCACCAATTCCACCTCGCTGATGAGCGAACTGCAGAAGCGCGGCAAGCTGTTCGAGCTGATGACCTATCCGGGCGCCAAGCACGGCCTGTCCGGCAGCAACGCGCTGCACCGCTATCGCACCACCGAAGCCTTTCTGGCGCGCTGCCTCAAGCCCTGAGTGCGCCGTTCCGCTTCCACCTTCCCGCTTCCGCACGACAAGGAGTGACGTCATGTCGAGTCCGCCACCGCTGCCCGGCACGCCCGGTCCCACCTCCGACACGGCGCTGCCACCGGCCAAGCGCGGCTGGTGGGCACGGCACTGGAAGTGGGCGGTGCCGCTGATCGTGCTGGTGCTCGGCGCCCTGCTGCTGGCGTCGATCGCGGTGTTCGTGGTCGGCATCGCGCGCGTCACCAAGTCGTCCGAGCCGTACCGGGTCGGTGTGATGGCCGCGCAACACGACCCGCGCGTGGCGGCTGCGCTGGGCGCGCCGATCAAGGACGGCATCATGCCCAGCGGCAGCTTCAACAGCAGCGGCGGCGGCAGTGGCAATGCCGAGCTCAGCGTGTCGCTGCACGGCAGCCGCGCCAACGGCACCCTGTACATCGAAGCCGAGCGCCATGCGGGCGAGTGGCACTACACCACCTTGCAGGTGTTGCCGGATGCGGGTGAAGCGATCCCGCTGCTCGATGCGCTCGGGCGGGACGCCGAGGACGAGGACGAAGAGGCGGACGGGATGGCGGTCGAGGCGCCGCCGGTGCCCGCCACAGACGTCGACGACAGTGCCACGCCGGCCGAGGCCGACGCGACGAAGTAAGCAGCGGCGAACGATCTGCCGCGCCGCGCCGCGTGGTGCGGTGGGGCCGCCTTGGGTAGGGCGCGATCGCACCGCCCATGTCCTGCAATCATGCGCTCTGCTGCCGGCACAGCATGTGCGCGACCGCGGCGGCGTAGTCTTCACCCGTATGCTGCACCGCGGCGTGGCGGCGGCCATGACCTCCGGCAGATGGCCGAGCCGGCACGCGCCGCGTACGGTCCTGACATCATTCTGTCGGAGCTGTGCCATGAAGCCACGTGTCCTCGCCATCGCCCTGACCCTGGCACTGGCGACGCCCTTGCCGTTTTCGGCGATGGACGCGGCGGCCGCACCGGCTGCCGCATCCGCCACGCGCGCGCCGGCCTGGGTGGAGCGCAGCAATGCGTTCGCGCAGATCCTGCTGCAGGCGCAGGCGCCGTTCCAGGCCGAGGAAGTGAGCTTCTTCGGCGTGCCGGGATTCGACGACCAGGTCTCCGATTTCGGGCCCGACAACGCGCGGCGTTTCCGCGAGGCGACCGCTGCCGCGCGCCGCACGCTGCAGGAAAAACTGCAGGTGGAGCGCGATCCGAACGTGCGCCAGGATCTGGCGATCCTGATCCACGCCGCCGACCAGTCCATCGAGGGCAGCACGCTCAACGAGCGTTTCTTGCTGCCATGGACCGACGCGCCGCAGCACGTGTTCGGCGGCATCAACAACCTGTTGTCCGAGCAGGTGCCGGCGGCGCGCCGCGCCAAGGCGCTGCTACGGCTGCAGCGCTACGTCGGCCTGGCGCCGGGCAGCACCTCGATCCTGATGCTGGCGCGGCAACGCTACGAAGAAAAGCGCACCGACGGCAACCTCCTGCAGCCGACCAGGCGCGAGGTCGAGCAGGCCTTGAGCAACGTCGATACCTACGCCAAGGGCATTCGCGCGCTGTTCGCCGAGTACAAGATCACCGGCGCGGATGCGGCGCTGGCGGCGCTGGACAAGCAGTTCCAGGACTACGCCACGTGGACGCGCACGGTGGTGCTGCCGCAGGCGCGCGAGGATGCGCGCCTGCCGCCCGAGCTGTATGCGTTCCAGCTCAAGCAGGTCGGCATCGACATCGCACCGCAGGTGCTGATGCAGCGCGCGCAGCTGGAATTCATGGAAACCCGCGCGGCGATGCAGCAGCTGGCGCCGCAGGTGGCCGCGGCCAAGGGCCTGCGCGGCGACGATGCCCGCGACTACCGCACGGTGCTGCGCGCGCTCAAGCGCGACACCATTGCCGACGACAAGCTCGAAGCCCACTACCGCAGCGTCATCGACCGCATCGATCCGATCATCCGCCAGCAGCGCATCGTCGACGTGCCGCAACGGCCGATGCAGATGCGCCTGGGCTCGCCGGCGGAAAGCGCCGCGCAACCGGCGCCGCATTTCCGCCCGGCGCCGCTGGTCGGCAACACCGGCGAGCAGGGCACCTTCGTGCTGCCGCTGGGCAATCCGGACAGCGCCGGCAAGGGCGAGCACTACGACGACTTCAACTTCGGTGCCGCGGCATGGACGCTGAGCGCGCACGAGGGCCGGCCCGGCCACGAACTGCAGTTCACCGCCATGGTCGAGCGCGGCGTGTCGCTGGCGCGCAGCCTGTTCGCGTTCAACTCGGTCAACGTCGAAGGCTGGGCGCTGTACGCCGAGGCCGAGATGGTGCCGTACGAGCCGCTGGACGGGCAGTTGATCGCCTTGCAGTTCCGCCTGCTGCGCGCGGCGCGGGCCATGCTCGACCCGATGCTCAATCTCGGCCTGATCGACCGCGAGCGTGCGCGCCTGGTGCTGGAGAACGACGTCGGCCTGTCGCCGGCGATGGCCCGGCAGGAGCTGGACCGCTACATGGTGCGCGCGCCCGGACAGGCCGGCAGCTACTTCTACGGCTACAGCCGCATCCTGGAACTGCGCATGCGCACCGAACTGGCGCTGGGCGCCAGGTTCGACCGCCTGAAGTTCAACAACTTCCTGCTGGACCAGGGGCTGTTGCCCCCGGACCAGCTGGCCGCGGCGGTGGACGAGGAGTTCGTGCCGTCGCAGCGCAAGTGAGGCGTTGTCGGGCTGAACCCTTGATGGTTGGACGCCGCTCTCAGTGATTTCCTGGAACGGTTTCTGGCCGCTGCCGTCCCGTCCAGTCGCTGGCCTTGCCGCCGCCGACGTGGCAGATGCGCTGGCGTTCCCACCATGCGTTGTACGCAATGACGGACCACCCTTTGCAGTATTTGGTGCCGACGACCGTGGGGTAGGGACAGTAGGGGGCAATCGGCGCCCATCCGCTGCCGGTACCTACGGGTCTCCAATGTCGGTCGGGTGGTTTGCAACCTTGCGTACAGAACACGAACGGGTCGTTGGAACGGCAAGACAGGTTTTCATAGGCTTCCTCCGCACCAGCGACGCCCTGCAGCCCAAGGAACGCAACCAGAATCCAGATCAACTTCTTCATCGCACTTCCCTCTGTCGAAAGCGGTCCATCCCAGACGTTCGGACCAAACGTGTCACTGCGTGGCGAGCGGCATCCCGAACCCGCACCCTTGAAGGGGTCCGGTCGATTCTGCCTGCAAATAGCTTAGCAAGGGTTTCAGCGGCGGAGGGTGCTCGCTGTCGGGCCAATCCGCTGGCCCGGGGGACCCGGACGATTCGTTTCGGGGGAGCGGTGCATGTGCCAGAGCCGGCGCATCGACAGGGCAGGTCAGCGGTTGCCGACCGACCTGACTCGATTCAGCGAGCGGGGGGCGGCGCAGGTTGCGGTCCAGCTGCCGCTGGCGCCTGCGCCCCCGGCGGTACCCAGATCGCCATGCCGGCGGCGCGCTTCTGCGTGGTGGGGATGCCGATGCCCAGGCCGCCGCCGACGTGGCCGCCGTAGCTGCCCGCGCCGACCGACAGGCCGCCGCCGGAGCGCTGCGAGCCCACGCCCATCAGCACCACGCCGTTGGCGCCGAGCTTGGCCGCGTCGCGCTTGAGCCGGTCCACGGCCGCGTCGGTCTGGCCCTGGGTGCCGAAGCCGGCCGCGCTGGAGGCTTCGAGCTGGGCGATATCCACCGCCCCCGGCGGCGGCGCGGAGTAGATCTGCACCAGTGCCGGGTCGATCGGCGGGCGCGCCGCGCCGACCATCACTTTCGAGGAACTGGCGCAGCCGGCCAGGGCCAGCAGCAGCGCCAGCGGCAACAGCGGTCGGATGTTCATGGCCTTACCCCCGTGTTCGGATCTCACGCGATCATAGGCGGGCCGGGTGAATCGTGCCGAACCCGCCGCTGTCGCACCCTCGCAGGGCCGCCGTGATCCCCGTGCCAAGAGTTGGGTTGCCTGGCGTTCGCCGCGCGCTATGGTGCAGGCTCACATTCGCACGGAGGCCGGCATGGGCCTGATCAGTCTGCTGTGGGGCATCGTGGCGTTGCTGTGGATGATCCTGGCCTTCATCCCGCTGCTCGGCTGGGGCAACTGGTTCCTGATCCCGTTCGCCGCGGTCGGCGCGCTGATCGCCGCGATCGGGCTGCTGTTCACCGCAGCGCCCAACCGCGGCCGCGCCAAGACCGGCCTGATGCTCAATACGCTGGTGATCGTGGTCGGGGTGATCCGGTTGAGCCTGGGCGGCGGGGTGATCTGACCTGCGTGCCGGGCGACCGGCATGCTGTGTTGCAGCATGTCGCGCTGCGCACCGCGTCGGCGGGAGTAACATGCCCAGCCGACGGCGGCCCGCGCGCGGGCCGCCCTGCGTTCACGCCGGTGCCGGCGGCGCGGCCTGCGGTGCCTGGCGGCATCGGCTGCGCGACTGGCGCGGCCTCCCAACATCCGCCCACCCAGGAGCCTGCACGTGGCCCATCCCCACTATCGCCCCCGGCGCATGCGCCGCGATGCCTTTTCGCGCCGCCTGATGCGCGAACACACCCTCACCGTCGACGACCTGATCTGGCCGGTGTTCGTGCACGACGTGCCCGGGCGCACCCCGATCGCGTCCATGCCGGGCGTGGAGCGGCTGTCGATCGAAGAACTGCTGAAAGAGGCCGAGGCCGCGCTGGAACTGGGCATTCCGGTGATCGACCTGTTCCCGGTGATCGACCCGGCCGGCAAGTCGCTGGACGCGGCCGAGGCCTGGAACCCGGACGGTCTGGCGCAACGCGCGGTGCGCGCGCTGAAGATGCGCTTCCCGGAGCTGGGGGTGATGACCGACGTGGCGCTGGATCCGTACACCAGCCACGGGCAGGACGGCATCATCGACGACCGCGGCTACGTGCTCAACGACATCACCGTCGAGGCGCTGGTGCGGCAATCGCTGTCGCATGCGCAGGCCGGCGTGGACATCGTCTCGCCGTCGGACATGATGGACGGACGCATCGGCGCGATCCGCCGCGCGCTGGATGCCGACGAACATCTGCACGTGCGCATCATGGCCTACTCGGCCAAGTACGCCTCGGCCTTCTACGGGCCGTTCCGCGAGGCGGTGGGCAGCGCCGGCAACCTCGGCAAGGCCGACAAGACCACCTATCAGATGGATCCGGCCAACGGCGACGAGGCCCTGCGCGAGATCGCGCTGGACCTGGAAGAAGGTGCGGACATGGTGATGGTCAAGCCCGGCATGCCCTACCTGGACGTGGTGCGGCGGGTGAAGGACGAATTCCGCGTGCCCACCTTCGCCTACCAGGTCAGCGGCGAGTACGCGATGCTCAAGGCAGCGATCGGCAACGGCTGGCTGGACGAGCGCGCCTGCGTGCTGGAGTCGCTGATGGCGTTCAAGCGCGCCGGCGCCGACGGCGTGCTGACCTACTTCGCGCCGCAGGTGGCGCGCTGGCTGCGCGAGGCGCGCTGAGCCGGCGTCCGCTTGTTGGAGGCGCCTCCGTTGCGACGCCGTTCTCGGGAAGGCCCTGTCGCGACTGAAGGGCACCTCCAGCAACGGCGAAGGCCATTGGGAGGAGCGGTTCAAGCCGCTCCTGCCATCGAGACAGCACATCATGCCGAGCCGCGGCAATGATGCGTCATTCGAGGTGCCCTGAAGTCGCTCCTGTACAGGCAGCGATCTTGCGATCCATTTGCGTGGATCTTCGTAGGCGTCATGTCGATGGTGTCGCCGCCGGCAGACAGCCAAGCCCCAGCAGCGTCGCCTCCACCGCCACATCCAGCGGTGTGTGCGGTTCTTCGCCGAGCAGTTCCAGCAGCCGCGCGTTGCGCATGCGCAGCGGGTGCCGCCACAGCGGGCGCATCTCGTGCAGTTCGCGCGCCAGCGGCCAGAACGGCACGGCCAGGGTCAGCAGCGGCCATGGGAAACGGCGCGTGCGTGGCGGTGCCAGGCCGTGGCGCTGCACGACCCGCGCGATCGCCGCTGCCATCTGCGTGCCATCGGCGTCCCAGTGCCCGTCCATGTGCAGGCGGGCGAACGCCGGCAGACGCTCGCGCCGCTGCAGCAGCGCCAGCATGGTCCGCGCCACGTCCGGCACATAGGCCCACTGGTGGCCCACGCCCGGGTCGCCCGGCAGGGTCACCGTCGCCACCGGTCGCCCGGGGCGCACCAGCCCCTGCGCGAACCAGCTGTTGCCCACGCGCGGGCCGAAGAAGTCGCCAGCGCGCACCACGATGGCCCGCGCGCCCTGGGCGGTCGCCGCCTGCAGGCGCCGCTCCAGTTCCACCCGGATCGCGCCCTTGCGGGTGACCGGGGCCTGTGGCGCGTCTTCGTCCGGCGCCGGATAGGCGTCCGGGCCGTAGTTGTAGACCGTGCCCGGCAGGACCACGGTGGCACGCTCGGTGATCGCTGCGGCCAAGGTGTTGTCGATCATCGGCAGCACCAGCTCCGACCAGCGCCGGTAACCGGGCGGGTTCACCGCATGCACGATCACCGCGCAGCCCCGGGCCGCCTGTAGCACGTCGGCCCGTTGCAGCGCATCGCCGCGGAGCCAGTGGATGCCGTCGCGCTCCGCGCTGGGGTGGGCGAGGCCGCGCTGCAGGGCGCGCACCTGCCAGCCGGCGTCGCGCAACTGCCGCGCCAGTTCGCCGCCGATGCCGCCGCTGGCGCCCAGCACCAGGGCCGTGGAAGAAGAAGAGGACATGGCAGCGCTCCGTCGGGGTCGGCGCTCAGTCTCGGTGCGGGTGCCGCAGAAGAAAATTGGCGAAGAGCGCCGACCAGCTATACATTTCTGTATGGACAATACGATCGGCTGGGAACTCTACCGCTCCTTCCTGGCGGTGCTGGAGGAGGGCTCGTTGTCGGCGGCGGCACGCGCGCTGGGGCTGACCCAGCCCACGGTCGGCCGTCACGTGGCGGCGCTGGAACAGGCGCTGGCGGTGCCGCTGTTCGTGCGCTCGCAGACCGGCCTGCTGCCCACCGATGCCGCCCTGGCCTTGCGCGGGCATGCGCAGGCGATGGGCAGCCTGGCCGCGTCGCTGCAGCGCGCGGCGGGCCGCCACGGCGATGCGGTGCGCGGCACGGTGCGCATCGCCGCCAGCGAGGTGATCGGCGCGGAAGTGCTGCCGCCGGTGCTGGCGGCCTTGCGCCGCGCGCATCCGCACCTGCGGCTGGAACTGGTGTTGAGCAACCGGGTGCAGGACCTGCTGCACCGCGAGGCCGACGTGGCGGTACGCATGACCCGGCCCACCCAGGACGTGCTGGTCGCGCGCCGCGTCGGCGAGGTGGCGGTGGCGCTGTTCGCGCACCAGGATTACGTGGACCGGCATGGCCTGCCGCAGGCGCTGGAGGAACTGCCGCAGCACGCGCTGATCGGATTCGATACGGAAACGCCGTTCCTGCGCGCCGCCCGCAGTGCGCTGCCGCCGTGGCGGCGCGAGGCGTTCGCGTTGCGCGCCGATAGCGACCTGGCGCAACTGGCCTTGCTGCGCGCCGGCTGCGGCATCGGTTTCTGCCAGGTCGCGCTGGCGCGGCGCACGCCGGCGCTGCTGCCGGTGCTGTCGCAGCAGGTGCGCGTCGGCCTGGAGAGCTGGATCGTGATGCACCAGGACGTGCGCGGCAGCGCCTCCTGCAGCGCGGTGTTCGCGGCCCTGGTCGAGGCGATGACCGCGCACACCGCCTGAGGTGCGCGCGCGATGGCGGCCGGCCGGCGCACACGCGCCGCCGGCCGCCCCAACCCGGGCAGGGAATCAGGACGCTTTTACCAATCCCGACTCCCCACTCCCGAATCCCCGCTTACGGCAGCGTCAGCGCGATCGGGTTGGCCTTCATGCTGGCGCTGATCGCCGGGAACGGATCCACGCCGGACATGGTGATGACGTCGTTGATCGACACCACGTCGCAGTTGATGGTGCTGTCGTTGACGCACATGTAGGCGGCCGCGCCGTTGCCGGGTTCGTACACCGCCTTCCACACGTAGTCCGGGATCTGCACGTGGTCGGCGCCGATGCTGCTGCGCGTGCCGCTGTCGAAGGCCGGGCCGGTGACCACGTAGACCTCGCCGCGCTGCTTGGCCAGCTGACGCACCTGCTCTTCGATCCGCGCCCACTCGCCGGTGTTGAGCTTGTGGTCCTGCGGGACCACGTTGGCCATCGAGAAGGTTTCCTTCTCCGAGTTGGTGGTCGAGGCATCGCCGGCCGGGGTCATGTGGCCGCGGTCGAAGCCGGAGTTGGTGTAGTCCGAGGTGTGCGAGCGGTCGGCGGCCGGGATGCCGGTCTCGTCGTGGAAGGAGCCGACGCGGCCGATCGATTCGGCGCCGGCGACCTGCTGGTCGGTGATGTGCTCGGCCGAGTACAGCGGACCCTTGGTCACGCCGGAGGCCATCAGCACGTATTCGGTATGGCAGACCTCGGTGGTGCGGCTGGTGATCGACGCGTCGAGCGTCGGCGCCTTGCCGCCGGCGTAGAGCGTGGGACAGCTGGTGGCGGCGCTTGCCGCCTGGGCGGCGAACAGCGCAAGCAGGGCAAGACAACCGCGCAGGGAGACGGACATTGCAGGAACCTCGGCTGGTCAGGGGAGGTGAAGAAACTGGCGAGATTCGATGTCTGTCGGGTGACCGCTGGATGTGCCGCAAATGGCAACTGCGCCGTGGGTCACGCTTGGCGGTAGACGCCGCGCGGCGACGGATCAATCGCATGCGATAAGCGTTCTCATTTACAATGCGCGACCGCCCTGTCCCGCACCGCGCCGACGTGATCAAGTCCTTGTTGTTCCAGCTGCACTGGCTGCTCGGCATCAGCGCCGGGCTGGTGCTGTCGGTGATGGGCCTGAGCGGTGCCACGCTCGCCTTCGAGGACGAGATCGTGCGCCTGGCCAATCCGCCGCTGGCCGCCATCGCCGCGCGTCATGCCGCCGGCGAGCAGCCGCTGCCGCTGGCCGAACTGGCGCGGCGCCTGGACCTGGAAGGGGCGCACCGCAGCAACCGCGTGTTGATCGATCCGACCGGCACGCGGCCGTCCGCGGTGCGCCTGCCCGGCCGCGACGGCGGCCGCCTGTACTTCGACCCCTACACCGGCGCGGTGCTGCCGGCGCCGCGCCTGGATGGGTTCTTCTCCTTCGTCGAAGACCTGCACCGGCGCCTGGCCGCCGGCGAGCGCGGCAAGGCGGTCACCGGGGTTTGCGCCTTCGTGCTGATCTTCTTCTGCCTGTCCGGCCTGTACCTGCGCTGGCCGCGGCGCTGGTGGAGC
Organism: Xanthomonas sp. LMG 12460; assembly: GCF_009192895.1. NCBI lineage: Bacteria > Pseudomonadati > Pseudomonadota > Gammaproteobacteria > Lysobacterales > Lysobacteraceae > Xanthomonas > Xanthomonas sp. LMG 12460. The sequence goes on from NZ_NKUH01000043.1 coordinate 46,774, forward strand.
TGGCGCGCCTGGTGGGCGGTGGAGTGGAACCGGCAGGGGCGCAGCTTCCTGTGGAGCCTGCACTCGGTGATCGGCACCTGGTGCCTGCTGGTGTACCTGCTGATCGCCGCCACCGGGCTGTACTGGTCCTACGACTGGTACCGGCAGGGGCTGGTGGCGATGCTCGGCGGCGATGCCGCGCCCAAGGAGAAGGAGGGCGGCCGCGGCGGGAAGCCACCGGCGGTGGACTACGCGCGGCTGCAGGCGGCCCTCGCCACCGTGCCGGCCGCGCAGCGCGCCTACCTGGACCTGCGCCTGCCCGGCCGCAGCGGCCAGCCGATCGTGGCCCGCTACCTGCCGCCCGATCCGGCGCACGACCGCGCCTACGACAGCGTGGAGGTCGATCCGGCCAGCGGCCGCGTCCTGCGCCACCTGGAATATCGCCAGCAACCGCTGGGCCGGCGCCTGCTGACCAGCATGTTCGCGCTGCACAGCGGCAGCTTCTTCGGCCTGCCCGGGCGCGTGGCGATGCTGCTGGCGAGCCTGTGCATGTCGCTGTTCTTCGTCACCGGCTGGATGCTGTACCTGGACCGCCGGCGCAAGAAGCGCGCATTGCGCGCCGCGCGCCGCGCGCTGCCGGGGCTGGTCGGCGATGCCGCCGGCGCCTGGCTGGTGGGCTTTGCCAGCCAGAGCGGCCTGGCCGAGCGCCTGGCCTGGCAGACCGCCGCGCAATTGCAGGCCGCCGGGCTGGCGGTGGAGGTGCGTTCGCTGGCGCAGCTGGACCTGGCCCAGCTACGCGGCAGCCAGCGCGCGCTGTTCGTGGTCAGCACCTTCGGCGACGGCGAACCGCCGGACGCGGCGCGCGGCTTCGTGCGCCGCGTGCTGCGCCAGGCGCAGGCCCTGCCGGACCTGCGCTACGCCATGCTCGGCCTGGGCGATCGCCAGTACCCGCAGTTCTGCGGCTTCTCGCGGGAGGTGCAGCACTGGCTGGACGCGCAGGGCGCACAGGCGCTGTTCCCGCCACTGGAAGTGGACAACGCCGATCCGCAGGCACTGGCGCAGTGGCAATGGCAACTGTCCGCGCTCACCGGCGTGGCGGCGTCGGCGCCGGTGCTGCAGGCGCCGGAGCCGCTGGACTGGCGCCTGACCAATCGCGTCCTGCTCAATCCCGGCAGCGCCGGCGCGCCGGTGTGGCGTATCGACCTGGTGCCGCCGCCGCAGGCGCACTGGCATGCCGGCGACATCCTGGAAGTGCAGCCCTGCCATGCGGCCGACGCGATCCGCACCTGGCTCGCCGCACGAGCGCTGGACGCGGAACAGACGGTACAGGCCGATGGCCTGCGGCAGCCGCTGTGGCAGGCGCTGGCGTCACGCGCGCTGACGCCGCCAACGCCGGGCGACGACCTGCAGGCCTGGCTGGACGCGCTGCCGACCCTGCCGTTGCGCGAATACTCGATCGCTTCGGTGCCGGCCGACGGGCTGCTGCAACTGGTGGTGCGCCTGACCCTGCGCGACGACGGCCGCCCCGGCGTGGGCGCCGGCTGGCTGTGCCAGCATGCGCCGGTGGGCGCGGTGCTGCGCGCGCAGGTGCGCGCCAACCCCGGGTTCCGCCGGCATGGCGATGCGCCCATGCTGCTGATCGGCAACGGTACCGGTATCGCCGGACTGCGCAGCCTGCTGCGCGAGGCCGCGCAGGCCGGTGTGCAGGGGCACTGGCTGCTGTTCGGCGAACGCAATGTCGCGCACGATGCGCTGTTCGGCGACGAGCTGCGCGCCTGGCGCGACGCCGGCCATCTGCAGCGTCTGGATCTGCTGTTCTCGCGCGACCAGGCGCACAAGCGCTACGTGCAGGACGGGTTGCGCGAGTCTGCCGACGCGGTCCGCGACTGGGTGGCGCGTGGCGCCACCGTGTACGTCTGCGGCAGCCTCGCGGGCATGGCGCGCGGCGTGGATACGGCGTTGCGCGAGATCCTGGGCGAGGACACGCTCGATGCGCTCAGCGCGGATGGACGCTATCGACGCGATGTGTATTGAGGCGATGCGCCGATCGCAGTGCGATCCAGGGTCTTCTTGCGTGCCAGCCCCGATCGTCGCTGCGCATCATGGTGACGGGCAGAGGACGGCGGCAGCCATTTCAGCGAGCCACTGATCCGAGCGGAATGCGCGCGTGCAGCAACCGGGCGATGCGTCCGAGTGCCATGCGTCGGGACTGAAGTCCCTCCCACAACGGCCTTGTGGTCCCGCTTGTTGTGTGTCGGCGCGGCAGCAGACCGGCATCTGCCTCGCGTCGCCGCGCAATCCGCTTACCTGCAGTCGCCGCTACCGGTGGCGGCCGGTGCCTTGATCCGGTACAGGTCGCGCTTGCCGGCCTTCGGCGCGCGGGCGCTGCCGGACAGCAGCAGTTCGCTGGGCTTGGACGCATCCAGCACGGCGCCGGCGGTGTGGCCGTCGCTGCCGTTGAACGATAGCGACAGCGGCTGCGGATCCACGTAGCGGCCGCCGGCGCATTGCGCCAGCAGCACCTGGCTGCTCGTACCGCCATGGGCACGCGCGAACAGCAGCGCACGGCCGTCGCCCAGCCACGCCGCATCGGTCTCGTCGTCGGCGCTGTTGACCCCGGCCAACGCCTGCGGTGCTGCGAACGCCTGGCCCTCCTGGCGCGCCACGAACAGGTCCAGGCCACCGGCGCCGCCATGGCCGTCGCTGGCGAACAGCAGCCGCGTGCCGTCCAGCGACAGGGTCGGCGCACGCTCGTTGCCCGGCGAATTCACCGCCGCGCCCAGGTTCTGCGGCGCGCCGTAGCCGCCGTCGGCCAGTACCGGCGCGCGGTACAGGTCGCTGCCGCCATGGCCGCCGGGGCGATCCGAGGCGAAGTACAGCCAGCGCCCATCGGCGCTGAAGAACGGGTCGCTGTCCAGGCTCGGCGAGTTCACGGGCGCCGGCAGCGGTTGCGGGTCGCGCCAGCGGCCGTCGCGCAGCACGGCCTGCCACAGGTCGCCGCCGCCGGGCCCGCCGGCGCGGTCGGGACTGGCCCAGACGATGCGCTGGCCGTCGGGCGCGACGCTGGCGCGGGTCTCGTCGGCGGCGGTCGATACCACGCCCATGCCCTCGATGCCGAATTCGGAAAGCGCGAACGCACACGGCGCGCAGAGTAAACTCGCGGCCAGCGCGAGCGGCAGGACAGGGGTCCGCATGTGGGAGTCCATGGAATGTCGCCGCCAGTCTAAAACAACCAACGAGCGCTCCATGCCCAACTCCCGTTTTGCCGTGTTCGGCCATCCCGTCGCCCATTCGCTGTCGCCGCACATCCATGCCGCCTTCGCCAAGCAGACCGGCATCGCCCTGCAGTACGAGGCGATCGACGTCCAGGCCGACGGGTTCGCCGCGGCGCTGGCCGCCTTCGCCGCCGCCGGCGGTGTCGGCGCCAACGTGACCCTGCCGCTGAAGGAAGCCGCGTTCGCCCTCAGCGTGGTGCACAGCGCACGCGCCCAGTCGGCCGGTGCGGTCAACACCCTCAGCTTCCGCGACGGCCAGTGGCATGGCGACAACACCGACGGCGCCGGCCTGGTGCGCGACCTGACCGGCCGCAACGGCCTGGACCTGCGTGGCCGCCGTGCGCTGCTGCTTGGCGCCGGCGGCGCCGCGCGCGGCGTGGCGCCGGCGCTGCTGGAGGCCGGCGTACAGCAACTGGTGGTGGTCAACCGCGCGCCGGAACGCGCCGACGCGCTGGTCGATGCGCTGGGCGAGCCGGCGCGCGCGATCTCGCGCTACTGGGAAGACCTGCGCGAGCTGGGCGATTTCGAGCTGATCGTCAATGCCACCACCATCGGCCGCGACCCGGCCGCCAGCTTCACCCTGCCGCTGTCGCTGATCAACAGCATGACCCTGGCGGTGGACCTGAACTACGGCGAGGTGGCGATCGCGTTCCTGGCCTGGGCGCGTGCGGCGCACTGCCGCGACACCGTGGACGGCCTGGGCATGCTGGTGGAACAGGCCGCCGAGAGCTTCGAGGCCTGGCACGGCGTGCGCCCGGACACCGACCCGGTGTACGCCGCGCTGCGCGAGCGTGATGCCGTGCTGGTCAGCGCCGACTGAAACACTTCGCCTCCACCCTCTATCCGGGAATAAACGCATGGACGAATCATTGATGCTGCAGGTGCTGACGCGACTGCTCACGCAGTTGCCGCTCGCGCTGGTCTATGTGGTCGGACTGGCGCTGCTGTTCACGCGCCGTCCTGGCCGTGCGCGCACCTTGGGAATCTGCGGGCTGGCGGTCCTGCTGCTGGCCCTGGGCTTGGGGCTGGCGTTGTGGTTCGTGCCGATGTGGTTGATTTCCCAAGGCCATAGTTACTCGTCGATCTCGAGCTTGTTGGGCATCGTCAACGGCGCGGTCGCCTTGATCTTCGCGGTGGGCATGCTGCTGGTGGTGCTGGCGTTGCGCTTCGCCATGCCGCCGCGCGTCGCAAACCCGCGCTGATGGCGTCGCGGCGACCCGCGTCCAGGGAGATCGTGCTGCGAGCACTGCAGGGACGCCCGGGTCGCGCCTATGGCGCGGTCCTGGTCGGCGCCGATCGCCCCGTTCGCTGCCCATCAAGAGGAGGTCCTGCGTGGACTCTGTCGCCGTGAACTATCTCTTGCTCACCGCGCTGTTCCAGTTCCCGATCCTGGCGATGTCTGCGGTCGGGCTGGGGTTGCTGGCCACGCGCGGCCCTGGCCGGCCGCGTACCCTCGGCTTGTGGGGGTTGGGAGTGCTGGTGCTGGCCGTGGTACTGACGACGGGCATGTCGTTGTTGCCGGCGTGGCTGATGTCGCGCGCGGCGAACGCGACCGAATCCAACCTGTGGATGGTCACGTCGGAGGCGATCGTCGCGCTGCTGACGGCAGTGAGCGCGCTGTTGCTGGTGCTGGCGTTGTGGTTCGCCCTGCCGGCGCGGCGGGCGCCATCGCAGTGAAGAACAAGGGCGTGCGTCGTCCAGGGAGGCGAGGATGTTGGCGATGAGCGTGCACCCGGTGCTGGACATGAGCGTGCTGACCGGCGGGCTCGGCCTGCTGGCGCGGCTGTTGCTGCCGCTGATCGCGTTGCTGCTGCTCCCGCGGCTGGCGCCGGGCCGCGCACGCACGCTGGCGCGGCTCGGGCTGACGGTGCTGCTGATGGGCGCGATCCTGCCACGCCTGTTGAACGCGGTGCTGGGCTGGGTGGAACTGATGACGCCCCAGTTCCGCGGCACCCATCCGGACGCCTATGCGCTGGTGCATCTGCTGGACGATGCGCTGTACGTGGCTGGGCTGGCTCTGCTGCTGCGCGCGCTGTGGCTGGCGCTGCCGCGCAAGGCCGCGCCGCCGCAGCCGTAACGCGGCGCGCAGCGCCGTTCATTTCCCGCGTTTCAGTCCTTGCGACGGGACGTGAGAAAATGCCGGGATGACCGATTCCGCTTCGCCGTCGACGCCGCCCGCGTCCGGCCCCTCCCCGCGTCAGCTCACCGAACCGGTCAAGCTGGCCATCCGCGATGCCTACGCCAAGCTGCAGGCCAATACGCCGGGCTTCCGCGTGCGCCGTGCGCAGAGCCAGATGATCGGCGTGGTCTCGCGCGCGCTGGGCACCTCCGGCGGCGTCGGCGTGGCCGAGGCGCCCACCGGCGTCGGCAAGAGCCTGGGCTATCTGACCGCCGGCGTGCCGATCGCCCTGGCGAGCAAGAAGAAACTGGTGATCAGCACCGGCACGGTGGCGCTGCAGTCGCAGCTGGTCGAGCGCGACATCCCGGCCTTCCTCAAGGCCACCGGGCTGGAGGCCACGGTGGCGCTGGCCAAGGGCCGCACCCGTTACCTGTGCACGCGCAACGTCGCCGAGCTGCATGGCGAGGCCGCGCAGGACAGCATGTTCGAGGACGAGGCGCCGCTGTACGACCGCCCATTGAGCCCGGCCGAGGCCGAGCAGGCGCGGGCGCTGGCCAAGGCCTACGCCGACCGGACCTGGAACGGCGACCTGGATGCGGCGCCGGAACCGGTGCCGCCGTCGCTGCGCGCGCGCATCACCACCAATGCGGCCGGCTGCGCCGGGCGCCGCTGTTCGTTCGCGGTGCAGTGCCCGGTGCTGAAGGCGCGCAGCGAGGTGCGCGATGCGCAGATCGTGGTCACCAACCACGCCCTGCTGCTGTCGGCGCTGTCGCTGGGCGACAGCGACAACGGCCAGCCGCTGATCGCGCCGCCGTCGGACATGCTGCTGGTGCTCGACGAGGGCCACCACATCGCCGGCGTCGCCATCGACCAGGGCGCGGCGAACCTGCCGCTGGACGAGATGGCGCGGCGCACCGGCCGCCTGCAGGCGCTGGTCGGCGCCGCCTACCGGCTCGCCGACAAGGATCGCATCGGCAACCAGTTGCCCAACGAGGCGGTCGAACTCGCCGCGCGGGTGGCCAAGGGCCTGAAGGCATTCCGCGCCGAGATCGAACGGGTGTGGGTGCCGGAGCCGGGCCAGGACGAACCGATGTGGCGCGCGCCCAACGGCCGCCTGCCCGAGGACTGGAAGCCGCTGATCGATGCGCAGGCGCAGGACACCGGGGCGCTGCTGAACTGGGTGCAGGCCGCACACCAGATGGCGGCCAAGTCCAAGCAGGAGGATGCGGCCAAGGAACGCCTGCAGCGCAACCTGGGCATGGCCCTGGAGATGGTCGAGCAGCAGTACGCGCTGTGGCTGGGCTGGCGCCGCGAGGACCAGGACGGGCAGCCGCCGATGGCGCGCTGGATCACCGCCTCGCGCGATGCCGATCTGATCTGCCATTGCTCGCCGGTGTCGGCCGCGCAGGTGCTGCGCTCGCTGCTGTGGAGCGAAGTGGATGCGGCGGTGCTGACCTCGGCCACGCTCACCGGCGGCGGCGACTTCCAGGCGCTGGCGATCGACAACGGCCTGCCCGCGCATGCGGAGATGGTGTCGCTGTCCTCGCCGTTCGATCTGCCCAACCAGGCCGAGCTGATCGTGCCGGCGTTCCCGGTGGCGCCGGACGACCGCGAGGGCCATCCGCGCGAAGTGGCACGCTACCTGGTGCGCGAACTGGACTGGGGCAAGGGCTCGATCGTGCTGTTCACCTCGCGCTGGAAGATGCTCAAGGTGGCCGACCTGCTGCCGCTCGCGCAGCGCAACCGCGTGCTGGTGCAGGGCGAGGGCTCCAAGTCGCAGATGATCGGCGAGCACATGCGCCGCATCGGCGCCGGCGAAGGCTCGGTGCTGTTCGGCCTCAATTCCTTCGGCGAAGGCCTGGACCTGCCGGGCGAGGCCTGCACCACCGTGGTCATCACCCAGGTGCCGTTCGCGGTGCCGACCGATCCGCAGACCGCCACGCTTGGCGAATGGTTCGAGAGCCGCGGCCTCAACGCCTTCAACCTGATCGCGGTGCCGCACGCGCTGCGCACCCTGACCCAGTTCGCCGGCCGCCTGATCCGCACCGCCGACGACCACGGCCGCGTGATCATTCTCGATTCGCGGCTGCTGACCAAGCGCTACGGCAAGCGCATCATCGACGCGCTGCCGCCGTTCAAGCGGGTGATCGGCTAGCCGCTGCAAACGCGACGGCGATGGCCGCGTGCCTGTCGCCGAGTACGCGGGCCACCGCGTGTCACGACGCGCTGCGTGCGGCGTCGTCGCAATCGGAATTGTCTACCGCACCGTCCATGGAGATGCAGTTGCGCGCTTGACGGCTTTTAGCCGGCACGCGATAAAACATCACGCGCTAGGAACGCATGCAGCGCCGCTCAGGGGATGGCAATGGCGGACGGATTCTTCAGGGAAGAAGTGTTTCGAGCGCGCCGCGAGGGCTGGCTCGGCGCTGTGCGCCTGGACGCGCCGCGCTTCGGTTGGGCTTACTTCTGGGTGGGCATCGCGCTGCTCGTCATCGTGCTGGCGCTGCTGTGCATCGGCAGCTATACACGACGCGAAGCGGTCAACGGCACGCTGGTTCCCGATCGCGGACTGCTGACCCTGACGCCCTCCGCGTCCGGGCGTGTCGTGCGTACGTTCGCCAAGGAAGGCGCAAACGTCCGCGCGGGCCAACCGCTGGTTGAGATCTCCGGCGAACAGGACAGCGCATCGCTCGGCGATACGCAGGCATCGGTGATCGCGCAGTTGCGCCTCAAGCGCGAGCGCTTGCGTTCCGACATCGAGGAACAGCGCAGCCTCTCGCAAGCGCAGGATCGTGACCTGCGTACGCGCATCGCGTTGCTGAAGAGTCAGATCGCCAGTACCGAAGAACAGGTCGTTCTGCAGCGGCAACGCGCCGAAAGCGCCGCTCGCCTGTATGAGCAATGGTCCAGTCCCGGCAATCGCGGGGTGCTGACCAAGGTGCAGCTGCTGCAGCAGCAGGATGTGGCGATTCAGAATCAGGCGCAGCTCAAGGATCTGCAGAAGCATTCGCTGGAGTTGCGGCAGCAACAATCGCAGTTGCAGACACAGTTGGAACAGCTTCCGGCAACGCTGATCGGAAAGAACAACGAGATCGATCGGCAACTGGCGGACGTGGCGCAGTCGATCTCGGAGAGCGAGGCTCGCCGCGCGGTGATCCTGCGCGCGCCATCGGACGGGATCGTCGGCAATCTGCTGGTGTATCCGGGACAACCTGTCGCCGCGCAGCAGCCGTTGATGACGCTGTTGCCGCGGGATACGCGTCTACGCGCCGAGCTGTGGGTGTCGTCGCGGGCCGTCGGGTTCGTCAGTCCAGGCGATCGGGTGGTCTTGCGCTATCAGGCATTCCCGTATCAGAAGTTCGGACGCCACGCCGGCCGCGTCGCGGAGATTTCGCGCAGTGCGATGAGTTCGGGCGATCTGACCCGGTTGCTGGGTCAGGACATCAAGGAGCAGCGTTATCGGGTGATCGTCGAACTGGGTAGCCAGAATGTCGTGGCGTATGGACGCCAGGAGCCTCTGCGTCCCGGAATGGCGCTGGATGCGGACATCCTGCTCGAACGCAGGCACCTGATCGAGTGGATGTTCGAGCCGGTCTACGAGCTGGCCTCCGGCATGCGCGACACCCCTTCGAACGAGCGCGGATCATGAGCCGGTCCTGGTCGTCCTGGAGGGCACCGTTCGCGACGCGCATCGTACCGATCATGCAGACGGAAGGAGCGGAATGCGGCCTGGCCTGCCTGGCGATGGTCGCGGGATTCCATGGCCAGAACGTAGACCTGCCCAGCTTGCGTCGACGCTTCAGCATCTCGTTGCAGGGCGCACGCCTCGAACGCCTGATGCAAATCGCACGCGCGATCGGTTTCGAGGTCAGGCCGATGCGCGCTGAACTCGACTACTTGGCCGCCGTTGGCGGGCCCTGCATCCTGCATTGGGATCTGAGCCATTTCGTGGTCCTGGAGCGCGTGACGCGCGGCGTCGCGGTGATCCACGATCCTGCGCGCGGCCTGCTGCGACTGCCTTTGGCGGAGGTGGGCAAGCACTTCACCGGGGTGTTGCTGGAACTGGTGCCGAGTCCGAGCTTCGAGAAGGCGGCGGCGCCGCAACCGGTGTCCTTGCGTGCACTGACCGGCAGGATCGGCGGACTGCGTCGGGCACTCGTGCAGGTCTTCGCACTGGCGCTGGCGATCGAGATGCTGGTGCTCTTGATGCCGTTCCAGATGCAATGGTTGATCGACCATGTCCTGATCTCCGCGGACATGCCGTTGCTCAAGATCCTGGCGATCGGATTCCTGATCGCGGTACTCGCCCAGACGGCGCTAATGCTGGCGCGCAGCTGGGTGGTCAGCTGGCTGGGCGCCTCGCTCAACAGCCAATGGATCAACAACCTGTTTGGCCACCTGATGCGCTTGCCGCTGGACTATTTCGAAAAGCGGCACATGGGCGACGTGCTGTCGCGGTTCGGATCGCTGAAGTCGATTCAGACGACGCTGACCGGAAGCTTCGTCGAAGCGGTACTCAACGGCATGACCGGCATGTTGGCGCTGGTGGTGCTGTTCTTCTACAGCGCCAAGCTCGCCGGCGTGGTATTGGCGGCATTCGCCTGCTATTTGCTTCTGCGCGTTGCGATGTATCGCGTGCAGTTCGGTATCACCCGCGATCAATTGTTCCATACGGCGCGCCAGCAGAGCGAGTTGATGGAGTCGGTCCGTGGCATCCAGGCGATCAAGCTGGCCAACAAGCAGGGCCTGCGCCAAAGCCGACTTTTCGCGGCGACCGTCCAGGCCGCCAATCTGGATATGCAGTCGCAGCGCATCGGCCTGGCGTTCACGGCGTTGAATAGCGGTGTCTTCGGAATCCAGCGCGTCCTGTTGATCAGTATCGGCGGCTACATGGCGCTGCAGGACGCGCTGTCGGCGGGCATGCTGGTGGCGTTTCTCAGCTATGCGGATCTGTTCACCAGCCGGGCGGGCAGCCTGGTCGACAAGTGTATCGAGTTCCGCATGCTACGGCTGCATGCCGAGCGCATTGCCGATATCGCCATGAGCGACCCCGAGCCGCATGCATTGGGACACTACAGCGGGCCCGAGCTCGCGCCGGAGATCGAGTTCAAGGGCGTCAGCTTCCGTTATTCCGACGATGATCCCTGGGTGCTGCGCAACTTCGATCTCAAGGTCTGCGCCGGCGAGTCGGTGGCCATCGTTGGACCGAGCGGCTGCGGGAAGTCCACCTTGGCCAAGCTTCTGTTGGGCCTGCTTGCGCCAACCGAAGGGCAGATCGAAGTGAGTGGCGTGGAGATCCGACGGCTCGGGTTGGAAACCTATCGCGGCATGGTCAGTGCGGTGATGCAGGACGACCAGCTTTTCGCCGGTTCCCTGGCCGACAACATCGCGTTCTTCGACCCTGACGCCAGCCTGCAGCGAATCGTGGCAGCCGCCAAGTTGGCGGCCATCCACGACGACATCGTGCGCATGCCGATGGGGTACGAATCGCTGGTGGGCGACATGGGGTCGATCCTGTCGGGTGGGCAAAGGCAGAGGGTGATTCTGGCGCGCGCGCTGTATCGGCAGCCGAAGATCCTGGTGCTGGATGAGGCCACCAGCCATCTGGATCGGCAGCGCGACGAGATCGTCAATGCGCACATCAAGGCGCTGAGCATGACGCGCGTGCTGATCGCGCATCGCGAGGACACCATCGCCTCGGCCGACCGCAAGGTCGTGCTGGGGGCGGAGCGGAATCAAGGCGCGCGACCTGGCGCCGAAAGACTTGACGCGTCGCGAAGCGTCGAGAAGCTCGCTGGCATCGTCGCCGGCGAATAACCATGCTGTCTTTCAAGGAGAGTGGAATGGAAACTGTCGTGAACACGGAAAATTCGCGTCCCGTTGCACAGCGTTTCGCGCGTGAAATGACCCAGGAAGAAGTCAGTGCGATCTCTTGCGGTGGCGGTCAGGACACCCTGATCATCATCATCGTCGAAGCCGTGGACACCGAGACGATCATCATCTTCAGCTAATCGGGCGGCGCATGGCGGTGCTGCAGCGCCGCCATGCATCTGGCGAGGATGCACAACGGGTCCAGACGATGCAGGAAGACGCAAAGAACATATTGATCGTGGCACCGCAGCACGATACCCATGCGGCGACCATCGCCGCCATGATTGGAGCGGCAGGACACAGGGTGGACCTGTTCGACAGCAGTGCCTGGCCGAGCGGTCTAGGCGGGTCGATGCTGTGCGATACGCACGGCGCCCGCTTCGTGCGCGACGGGTCGCCGCTGCGCTACGACACTGCGTGGTGCCGGCGCTTGCTGTTCAAAAAGCCGGCACCTGCGGGTGTGCACGAGCAGGATGTGGGATTCATTCGTTCCGAGGGAATGCTGTTCGACCTCGGTGCACTGGCGGTGATGGGAAGCGGCGTCGGCGTGCAGCGCTGGATCAATGCACCGATGCAGGCGTTGATGGCGGACCAGAAGGCGTTGCAGCTCGCCATCGCCGCGTCCAGTGGCCTGCGCATCCCGCGGACGCTGATCAGCCACCGCGCGGAAGACATTCGCCACTTTCGCGATCGCGAACCGGAGGGCGTGGTCGTCAAGCCCTTCAACGTCGGCGCTTGGTCCGAAAATGCCGGCTACAGCGTGTCGTATGCGACGCGCATCCGTATCGAAGAACCCCTGGCCGATGGCGATGTCAGCGCGTGCCCGACCAACTATCAGGAGGTGGTGCGCCACCGCGGCGATGTGCGCATCGTCTGCCTCCAGGGGGAGTACGTGGCGGTCAAGATGACGCACGCGCTGGAAGGCGAGATCGACTATCGCGCCGTGCGACACAAGACTGCGATCACCTACGCTGAAACGGCGCTTCCCGATGGGCTTCTGGCCAAGCTCGAGCGCCTGCGGCAGACGCTGGCCATCGACTTTTTTTGCGCCGATTTCCTGGTGCCGGCGGACGGAGGGGAGCTGGTCTTCATCGAACTCAATCCTGGCGGCCAGTTCCTGTATCTGGATCAGAGGCTCGCGCAACTGGATATCGCACGCAGGTTCTGCGCTTTGCTGGTGCATGGTGCAACCGCACGTTATCAAGAATTCGAGAGACCAATGGCGGCCGTGCCATCCACCCAAGCCCCCACACGGGCATCCACTCCATCCGAAGCGAATTCCCTATGCGAATGATGATGTGCCTGATCACCACGGCCACCCTGCTTGCGATCGCTGGCGGAAGTTTTGCCCGTCCTCAACAGGAGCAACCGATGGCCCATTCCGTCGAGGTCGAGGGTGTCAACGCCGACTACCGGCAACAGCTCCTGCAGTTGGCTCAGGCCGATCAGCAGATCCGCGCAGATGTCTTGAAGGACTATACGCCGCAGCAGTTGCAGAACGATCCCGGCAGCGCCCGCGCGCTCGCGTTGAAGATCCATGCCTCGCAACAACAGAACCAGCAGGCACTCTCCGCGCTGATGGCCAAGTACGGTTTTCCGGATACGGCGGTCGCCGGCAGTGACGGCGCACACGCGGGATTTCTGGTGGCCCAGCATGCCGCGGACCGGACGTTCCGCGACGCGTTCCTGACAGGTATCCAGGCTGCCGCCGAGAAGGGACGCTACAGCAAGGAGGACCTTGCGCTGTACGTGGATCGAAATCGAGTCCTGAGCGGGCAGCCACAACTCTACGGGACCCAGCACAAGGCCGATGGCAGTCTGTTCGACGTCGAGCAACCCGAACGCCTGCAGCAGCGCCGAGCCGAGATGGGGTTGCCGCCTGACGTTGCCGCACACTGAGGCGACGGGGGCGTCGCGGTCCGGGCATCTGGCCCTTCTACGAGCATCCGGTGGGACGAGCTCGATCGCAGCGGCGGGCTCGTCCACGCACAAGGGGGCAGCACGGAACTCCTGCGCGCGGTTCGGGGTCTGGAGACTGTGTGGCCGCGCGCAAGTCAGCGTCGAGGCAGGCTGCCGCGGAAGCGCCTGAGCGCAGATGGCCCTGCGAATTGCGGGTTGGCATGACCGCCGGCTATTGTGTGACTTGGTTTGAGCTGTAGGCGTGATGCCCGTCGATAATCCTCTGTCTCGCGGGCGGCGATCTGTGTTGTCGAGTCCAGACCGGGGACAGGTCGTGCGCGCTGGTCTAGTATCGCGGGCGACAGGGGGAATCATGATGCGAATCGCCAGACAGTGGGCGTTCGGAGCGGCGTTGTGCGTGCTGACCGGCATCGCCGTGGCGCAGCCGTCGGGCGCACCGACAGAAGACGCAGCAGCGGCAGCGCCGGCCAATCCGGCCTATCGCACGCAACTGCTGCAGTTGATCAGCGACGACGCGCAGGCCCGCGCCGATCTCAAGCGCGACTATTCGCCGCAGCGGCTGCAGCACGACACCGTCTCGTTGCGCGCGTATGCGCGCGAGGTGCGAACGGCGCAGAAGCAAAGCCAGGAGCGCCTGACCGATCTGATCCGGCGCCAGGGCTTTCCCGATGCGCAGGCGGTCGGCGCCGACACGGCGCACGCGGTGTTCCTGATCGCCCAGCGCATCACCGAGTCGGCGTTCCGCGCCGACTTCCAGCGCGGCATCGATGCGGCCGTGCAGCGCGCCGCCTACAGCCAAGCCGATCAGGCCCTGTTCGCCGATCGCAGCCGCGCGCTGAGCGCCAAGCGCTAGCGTCCGCCGTCGCGGCGCTACGCGCGGTGCATCGCGCCGCGGTGCGCTTGCGGCCGCATCGCCAGGCATCGCCGCTGCCGCTGGCACGCGCGCGCGTCTACATTTTGCGGTCGATCTGCGGCTGCATCGTCGTCGAGTGACGCAGCGACGACGCTGCAGCTGCAACGGATTGCGCGCTCTACCAATGGTCGCGATCACAGTGCGCGGATGCGATTGGCCGCGTCGATGGCATCGATCGCAAGGAACGAATGTTCTGCGCGCCGGACTGCCGCCATGCTGCAGCTCCCTTCACACGAGCCGACGCCATGCGCCCTGGATCCCTGTTGTTGCTTGTCCTGTTGTCGCCTTCCCTGATCCTGTCGGCCAGCGCCGCGCAGTCCACGCTCACCCGCGACAATGGCGCGCCGGTGGGCGACAACCAGAACTCGCAGACCGCCGGCCCCAACGGCCCGACGTTGCTGCAGGACGTGCAACTGATCCAGAAGCTGCAGCGCTTCGATCGCGAGCGCATCCCAGAGCGCGTGGTGCACGCGCGCGGCACCGGCGTGCATGGCGAGTTCACCGCCACCGCCGACATCTCCGAGCTGAGCAAGGCCAAGGTGTTCGCGCCGGGCACGACGACGCCGGTGTTCGTGCGCTTCTCCTCGGTGGTGCACGGCAACCATTCGCCGGAGACGCTGCGCGATCCGCACGGTTTCGCCACCAAGTTCTACACCAGCGAAGGCAACTGGGACCTGGTCGGCAACAACTTCCCGACCTTCTTCATCCGCGACGCGATCAAGTTCCCGGACATGGTGCATGCGTTCAAGCCGGACCCGCGCACCAACCTCGATGACGATGCGCGCCGCTTCGACTTCTTCTCGCACGTGCCCGAGGCGACCCGCACCCTGACCCTGCTGTACTCCAACGAAGGCACGCCGGCCGGCTACCGCTTCATGGACGGCAACGGCGTGCATGCCTACAAGCTGGTCAACACGCAGGGCCAGGTGCACTACGTCAAGTTCCACTGGAAGAGCCTGCAGGGCCTCAAGAACCTGGATCCGCAGCAGGTGGTGGCGGTGCAGGGCAAGGACTACAGCCACCTGACCAACGACTTGGTCGGCGCGATCAAGCGCGGCGACTATCCGAAGTGGGACCTGTACATCCAGGTGCTCGCGCCCGAGGACCTGGCCAAGTTCGACTTCGATCCGCTGGATGCCACCAAGATCTGGCCGGGCGTGCCCGAGCGCAAGATCGGGCAGATGGTGCTGAACAGGAACGTGGACAATTTCTTCCAGGAGACCGAGCAGGTGGCGATGGCGCCGGCCAACCTGGTACCGGGCATCGAGCCGTCGGAAGACCGCCTGTTGCAGGGGCGCATCTTCTCCTACGCCGACACGCAGCTGTACCGCGTCGGCACCAACGGCCTGAGCCTGCCGGTGAACCGACCGCGCGTGGCGGTCAACAACGGCAACCAGGACGGCGCGATGAATGCCGGCAGCACCAGCAGCGGCGTGAACTACGAGCCGAGCCGTCTCAGCCCGCGGCCGCAGGATCCGAACGCGCGCTACAGCCAGTTGCCGCTGTCCGGCACCACCCAGCAGGCCAGGATCACGCGCGAGCAGAACTTCAAGCAGGCCGGCGAACTGTTCCGCAGCTACAGCAAGAAGGAACAGCAGGACCTGATCCAGAGCTTCGGCGAATCGCTGGCCGGCACCGACGACGAGAGCAAGCACCTCATGCTGTCGTTCCTGTACAAGGCCGACCCGGCCTACGGCAGCGGCGTGGCGCGGGTGGCCAAGGGCGACCTGGCGCGGGTCAAGCAACTGGCCGCGCAGCTGCAGGATTGATCCGTCCCACGCGCGGCCCGGCGGCGGTATCGCCGCGCCGCGCACTTTCTTGCGGAGACTCCCCATGCGTCGTGTTGTCCTCTTCCTTCTTGGCCTCGCGGTCAGCGCCACGGCGGCCGCTGCACTGGCCGCGCCGCCCGCGCCCGATCCGGCGGCAGTGCAGGCGCAATTGCGCAGCTACTTCTTCGATGCCGCGCGGCAGGGCCGCCAGGACATGCTGGCCGAGTTCATCCGCGCCCATTACGACCTCGATACGCGCGACGACAAGGGCTACACCGCGCTGATCCTGGCCGCCTACCATGGCCAGCAGGCGGCGGTGGAGCAGTTGCTGCGCGCCGGGGCCGACCCCTGCGCGCAGGACAAGCGCGGCAACACCGCGCTGATGGGCGCGATCTTCAAGGGCGAGTTGAGCATCGCCAAGCGGCTGATGCAGGCCGATTGCGCGCCGGACCAGCGCAACAACGCCGGACAGACCGCGGCGATGTACGCGGCGCTGTTCCAGCGCACCGAAGTGCTGAAGGACCTCGCCGCCAAGGGCGCCGACCTGCAGGCCAGGGATGCGCAAGGCAACGACGTGGCCAAGCTGCAGCGCGGCGAGTTCGCGACCGCACCGGCACGCTGAGCGGTCCCGCCCCGCCCCGCCTCCGGGCGGAGGCCGGGCACGGCGATCGCACGGCGCGTGGATCGCGGGCCCCGGATCGGCGAAAATGCCCGGGTGGCCGGTTCCTCCGGCCCGCCGCGGCCCGTGCCGCTGCCGTTCCCGCTTCGGCGGGCGGTGGCGCCGCAGGGCTGCGTGCTGCCCTGTCGGCATCGTGCCGGCGCTCTGCCGCGGCCCGCCGTCGCCCATCCCGGATCTGTCTTGAACGCCACTGCCCCCGTTTCGCCCGACGACCTGCCCCAGGCCGAGCGCCTGCGCATCGCCCTGGACCTGCTCGAGACCATCGCCGCCGACCGGCGCGTGCTCGATACCCTGCCCGAAGCCGAGCGGGTGCGCCTGCTGCAGGTGGTCGCCCAGGTGTTCAACCCCGAGCCCAAGGCGCGGCGCAAGCTGCTCAAGGAGCAGGCGCGCGAGCGCCACCAGGAGAAGGTGCGCAAGGCCGAGGCACTGCTGGCGCAGACCGGCATCCGCGCGCTGCGGCGCAAACCGGTGTTCAGCACGCCCAACTATTTTCCGCCGCACACCCCGGAAGCGCTGACCCATGCGCAGGCCGTGGCCGAGGCGCCGGCGGTGCATTCGCCCGAGTTGCGCCACTGCTACGTGTGCAAGCAGAAGTACACCGAGCTGCACCACTTCTACGACCAGATGTGCCCGCCCTGCGCCGAGCTGAACTACTTCAAGCGCACCGAGACCGCGGACCTGCGCGGGCGCGTGGCGCTGCTCACCGGCGGCCGGGTCAAGATCGGCTACCAGGCCGGGCTCAAGCTGCTGCGTGCGGGTGCGGAGCTGATCGTGACCACGCGCTTCCCGCGCGACTCGGCCGCGCGCTACGCGGAAGAGCCGGATTTCGCCGAGTGGGGCCACCGCCTGCAGGTGTACGGGCTGGACCTGCGCCACACGCCCAGCGTCGAGGCGTTCTGCAGCGAGCTGCTGGCGACCCGCACGCGCCTGGATTTCATCGTCAACAACGCCTGCCAGACCGTGCGCCGGCC